>NZ_CDXDOR010000045.1:34575-36129 GCF_978021225.1 Frankia sp. CeTa3Moorea
ATGGAGCCCCTCGACAGCAGCGTGAACTGGCCCAGTTCGGTCGGGTCGCTGCTGTCGAGGGGCTCCATGGGCGGTGCCGTCAGACCGCTGCCGCCCACCGGGTCGAAGTCCGGCGCCGAGGGTGTCCCCCGTCCCGACCGAGCGACGGGCCCGGAGGGCGTCTCGGGCCCCACGGGGTTCGCCCCGGAGGCGGGGCCGGGTGGAGCGGGCGATGCGGACGGGGGCGCCACCGTCCGCGCGTTGCCCGTCTCCCGCTTGCGGCGCAAGACCCCTCCCGAACCGAGATGGTTGACATCGCGGATCCTATGCGCCTCCGAATCACCATCCGAGGCCCCCGAGCCCCGATGCGCAGCGCCGCCGTGGCCGGTTGCGCCTTGTCCGAGGCTCGGGATTCAGTGTGACTCTCCGTGAGTGAACGCGCACGATGGTCGGATGGTTTCCGGTTCCTTGTCGGCGATGCCGGATCAGGGGGAGCGCGGAGGCCCCGCGGCGGAGGGGCCCTGGCCGGTGGGCTCCGGGCCCGTGCCGGCCGCCGGGCCCGAGCCGGTGACCGCCTTAGAGCCGGTGACCGCCTTAGAGCCGGTGGTGGCATCCGGCGCGGCGGCGCGCCGCGGCCGTTCCGGCGACGGCAGGCGCGACGGGTACGGCGCGAGCGGTGGAGCCGGTCGCTGTCCCGTCGATGGTGACCGTCCCTTTGACGGGGCCGGACCGCCGGTGACAAGGACCCCGATGCAGCAGGCCAGGGCCGCCACGGCGAGGACGCACACCGCGCCGGCAAGCCATTTCAGGGTGCCCTCCGACCACGGTGCCCACGCCGCCATCGCGTCCCACGCGTCGCCGAGGTCGCCGCCCTCGGGTTGCCAGAAGTGCGGAAACACCATCGAGATCGCCCAGGTCTGCAGGGTGGTCGCGCCGGCCAGGAAGAGCAGCGGCATGATCCGGGAGAGATGGCGGCCGGTCGCCGCCGCGCCCATCCCGACCCCGATCGCCAGCGACGCCAGGCCCGCATACAGGTAGCGGCCGGAGATCCCGCTGACGTGGAAGTACCTGTCGAAGTTCTTCGCGGACTGCAGGGTCATCAGGCCGAACAGCGCCCAGGTGGGCCAGAGCAGGAACAGCAGGTCCACCCGGATGCGTCCGGTCCGGGCCCGGATGAGGGCGAGGGCGAAGAAGACGATGACGACGGCGGTGCCCGTGCGCACCGGGACCGTCGTCAGGTTGACCTCGAACCATCCGAAGGATCCCCACCAGCGCAGGATCGTCCCGTTGATCAGCAGCTCGGTGTAGGCACCCCAGTCGTCGCTCAGATACTGGCCGAGGGGGAATCCCGGCGTCTCCGGTTGGAAGGTGCCGTAACGGACGATGTTGACGATCCACCACCAGCCGCCGAGCGCGATCGCCAGCGCGCCGCCGAGCAGCAGTTGGCGCCAGGGCACGCGAAGCGCGGAGGCGGGTGGTCCCGCGGGTCCGGCCTCGGCGAGCAGGAAGGGCTCCGTCTCGGTGGGGTGAGAGCCGGTTGCATGTGGGCCGGCTGTGCGGGGGCTGGTTGTGCGG
>NZ_CDXDOR010000046.1:0-27366 GCF_978021225.1 Frankia sp. CeTa3Moorea
GCCTGGCCCGCGCCCCGGACCCCGGCCGGCTGCGCCCGGTAACAACCCCTACACGACGCCGTCCGCCGGGCCCCGTCCATCCGCTGGGCCGCGCCCGTCCGCTGGGCCGCGCCCGTCGGCCGGTCAGTCGGGTCCGCCGTCGGCGTCCACTCCCCGGCCCAGCGCCCCGCGGCCGGGCACCCCCAGGCCAGGCACCCCCCGGCCGGGTGGACCGCGACCCGGTGGCGCCGGCGCCGGTGGTCCACGGCCCACTCCCGGCGGGATGCCGCCACGCCCCGGTGGCCCACGGTCCGGAGCGGGGGGTGGCATGCCGCCCCGCCCAGGTGGCACCGGGGGGCCGCGCCCCAACGCGAACATGTTCCAGCCTCGACCCGCCGGTGGTCCTCCCGGGCGCCCGGGAGGTGGGGGCGCTCCTGGTCGTCCCGGTGGCGGCGGTCCGCGTCCCGGCGGATTCGCCGGGCGGGGTGGCGCGCCCGGTCGTCCCGGTGGCGGCGGCGGCGGTGGCGGTGGCGGTGCGCCCGGTCGTCCCGGTGGTGGCGGCGGCGGCGGTGGCGGTGCGCCCGGTCGTCCCGCGGCCGGCGGCCGTGGCCGCGGTGGGACCACGGCGGGCGCTTTCGGCCCCGGTGGCCGTGGTCGCCCCGGTCGCCAGCGCAAGTCCAAGCGCGCGAAGCGGCAGGAATGGGAGAGCGGGCTCGAAGCGCCGCGCATGGGCGCGATGGTGCCCCGCGGCAACGGGCAGGCCATCCGGCTTCCGCGTGGCGCCTCGCTGGCCGATTTCGCCGACAAGATCGACGCGAACCCGGGCGCTCTGGTCCAGGTCGTGTTCACCCAGCTCGGCGAGATGGTCACCGCGACCCAGTCCTGCACCGACGAGACGCTGCAGCTGTTGGGCGTCACGCTCGGCTACGAGGTCCAGATCGTCAGTCCGGAGGACGAGGACAAGGAGCTCCTCGAGAGCTTCGACCTCTCCTTCGGCGGGGAGTACGGCGACGACGTCGAGCTCAGCTCCCGGCCGCCGGTCGTGACCGTCATGGGTCACGTCGATCATGGTAAGACGAAACTGCTGGACGCCATCCGCTCCACCGACGTGGTCGGGGGCGAGGCCGGTGGTATCACCCAGCACATCGGTGCCTACCAGGTGCGGGCCAAGGTCGACGGCGACGAGCGTCCGATCACCTTCATCGACACTCCGGGCCACGAGACCTTCACCGCCATGCGGGCCCGCGGTGCGCAGGTGACGGACATCGTGGTCCTGGTCGTGGCCGCCGACGACGGGGTGAAGCCGCAGACCATCGAGGCGCTGAACCACGCCCAGGCGGCCGGCGTCCCGGTCGTGGTGGCGGTCAACAAGGTCGACAAGGAGGGCGCCGACCCGGCCAAGGTACGGGGCCAGCTCACCGAGTACGGCCTGGTGGCGGAGGAGTACGGCGGCGACACGATGTTCGTCGACGTCTCCGCCCGCAACCGGACGAACATCGACGGCCTGCTCGAGGCGATCGTCCTGACCGCCGACGCCTCCCTGGACCTGCGGGCTCCGACCGAGGTCGAGGCGCAGGGTGTCGCCATCGAAGGCCGGCTCGACCGGGGCCGGGGTCCGGTGGCGACCGTGCTGGTCCAGCGCGGCACGCTGAGGGTCGGTGACTCGGTCGTCGCCGGCGAGGCGTTCGGTCGGGTTCGGGCGATGCTCGACGAACACGGTGGTCAGGTGGTCGAGGCGGGCCCGGCCCGGCCCGTCCAGGTCCTGGGGTTCACCAGCGTTCCCGACGCCGGTGACAACTTCCTGGTGGTGCCCGAGGACCGAGTGGCCCGTCAGATCGCCGAACGTCGTCAGGCCCGCGAGCGCAACGCGGAGCTGGCGCTGAGCCGAGGCCGTCCGACATTGGAGACGATCCTCGAGCGGATGAAGGAGGGCGAGAAGACCCAGCTCAACCTCATTCTCAAGGGCGATGTGTCCGGTTCGGTCGAGGCGCTCGAGGACGCCCTACTCAAGATCGATGTCGGCGACGAGGTCGGTCTGCGGATCATCGACCGTGGGGTCGGTGCGATCACTGAGACCAACGTGATGCTGGCGTCGGCTTCCGACGCGGTCATCATCGGCTTCAACGTCCGGCCGCAGGGCAAGGCGACGGAGTTGGCCGACCGTGAGGGCGTCGAGGTCCGCTACTACTCGGTGATCTACCAGGCCATCGAGGACATCGAGAACGCCCTGAAGGGCATGCTCAAGCCCGTCTACGAGGAAGCGCAGCTCGGTACCGCCGAGGTCCGCGAGGTCTTCCGCGTGCCGCGGATCGGCAACGTGGCCGGCTGTCTGGTCCGTTCCGGCGTCATCCGGCGGAACACCAAGGCCAGGCTCATCCGCGACGGCGTCGTCGTGGCCGACAACCTCACGGTCGAGTCGCTCAAGCGTTTCAAGGACGACGCGACGGAGGTCCGCGAGGGCTACGAGTGCGGTATCGGTCTCGGGTCGTTCAACGACATCAAGATCGATGACGTGATCGAGACGTTCGAGCAACGGGAGGTTCCCCGCGCCTGAGCACGCCCGCGGCCGGTGACGATCGAGCTGCCTGCCCGATCGTCACCGGCGGTGTGTGCCCGGCGGCGGGAGACGACCATGTGGATCGGAACCCTCAGCCTTGATCTGCTGCTCGGTGACGTGCACTCGTTGAAGGAGAAACGGTCGGTGGTGCGGCCGATCGTGGCGGAGCTGCGTCGCCGTTTCGCCCTCAGCGTGGCCGAGACCGGCCATCATGATCTGTACCGGCGAGCCGAGATCGGGATGGCGGTCGTCGCCGCGGACCGGGCGCACTGCGTTGAGGTCCTCTGTTCCTGCGAGCAGCTGGTGGCCCAGCGACCGGACGTCGAGGTGCTCGCCGCGCGGGCGCGCTACTTCTCGGCGGACGACGCGGACGACGCGGACGACGAACCGCACGCACCCGGCGAACCGCACGCACCCGGTGCATCTGCCGCGGTGAGCGTGCCGCTGACGGGACCGGCGAACGAGGAGGTGGACGGTGGCTGATCCGGCCCGGGCACGGCGGCTGGCCGTGCGTATCCGCGAGGTCGTGGCGTCCACGCTGGAGCGTGGCGTCAAGGATCCTCGACTCGGCATGGTGACCGTCACGGATGTGCGGCTGACGCCGGATCTGGTCGACGCGACGGTCTTCTACACCGTCTACGGCGATGAGACGGCGCGGCAGGCGTCGGCCCAGGCGCTCGAATCCGCCCGGGGGCTGCTGCGCAGCCAGGTCGGCCGGGCCACGGGGGTGAAGGTGACCCCGATGCTCACCTTCGTTCATGACCGGCTTCCCGACGACGCCCAGCATCTGGAGAAGCTGATCAGCGTTGCCCGGGAACGTGACGCGTATCTGGCCGAGGTCCGTCGGGATGCTCGCCCGGCGGGCGACGACGATCCCTACCGCCGGCCGCGCTCCGCCACCGACGAGCCGGATGAGCCGGATGAGCCGGATGAGCTGGATGAGCTGGATGAGCCCGATGAGCTGGGCGAGCTGGATGAGGTGGGCGAGTACGGCGGGACGGCCCGGCAGGAGGGATGACGGGTACGGGCCCGGGACACCGCGGTGACAGACACGAGACAGCTGCGATGGGACGAGACAGCGGCGATGGGAACTGACGATGAGCGATGCGACCGATCTCGTGGACCCGTCGGCGGCGCCGGTCAGCCGCTCCTGCCCGGGCGGTGCCGGTCCGACCGGTGATTTCCAGGCCGCGGTGACCGCACTGACCGGCGCGATCGACGCCGGTGACGACATCCTGCTGATCGCCCACGTGAACCCCGACGGGGACAGTCTCGGATCGGCGTTGGCGCTGGGGCTCGCGCTGCGGTCGCTGGGCGGAAGGCCGCGGGTATCCTTCGACGCGGATCCCTTCGTCGTTCCCCGGGTGCTTCGCTTCCTCGCCGGTCAGGAGCTGTTGGTGGCTCCCGAGGCCGTCACCGGCCGGCCGGGTCTCGTGGTGACCCTGGACGCCGGCAGCCGGTCCCGGCTGGGCAGGCTCGCCAGCACCACGGCCGGTCGCCGGGTCCTGGTCGTCGACCACCATGCCTCCAACACCCGGTTCGGCGATCTCAACCTGGTCGACCCCGAGGCGGCCTCGACCAGCGCCATGGTCGTCGACCTCATCGATGCCCTGGGCGTGCGGCTCGACCGGGACATCGCGACAGCGATCTACACCGGTCTGGTGACCGACACGGGATCGTTCCGTTTCGCCGCGACGACACCGGCGGTGCACCAACTGGCCGCCCGGCTGCTGGCCACGGGCATCCGTCCCGACCTGATCAGCCGTGCCCTGTGGGACACCCACCGCTTCGGCTATCTCAAGCTACTCGGGGAGGTTCTCGACCGCGTCCGGCTGGAGCCCGAGTACGACCTCGTCTGGTCCTGGTGCAGCCAGGCCGATCTGCGCGCCGCGGGACTGGAGTACGACGAGATCGAGGGGCTCATCGACACGGTGCGCACCGTGTCGGAGGCCGAGGTCGCCCTTGTCTGCAAGCAGGATGGTGACGTCTGGAAGGTCTCGGCCCGTTCCAAGGGGGACGTCGACGTTGGCGCGGTCTGTACGGCTCTCGGTGGTGGCGGCCATCGCTTCGCCGCCGGATTCTCCCGCGGGACGACGCTCGACGAGCTGATGGGCGTGCTCCGGGACGCGCTGGCGCAGGCTCCGCGCCTGGGAGGCCCGGGGAACGCGGCCCGGAGCCCGCGGTGAGAACCCGGGGGGGATCCACCCGGGGACCCGCGCGGCCGGGGGGAGCCGCATCCCGCCGGGGATCCGGGACCGGTCCCGGGCCACAGGTCGACGGGCTCGTCGTCGTGGACAAGCCGGCCGGCTGGACGTCGCACGACGTCGTCGCCAGGGCGCGGCGCATTCTCGGGCAGCGCCGGATCGGCCACGCGGGCACCCTCGATCCGATGGCGACGGGTGTGCTGGTGCTGGGAGCCGGCCGGGGAACCCGCCTGCTCGGGCATCTCGCCCTCACCGGCAAGGCGTACGACGCCACGATCCGGCTCGGCCGGACTACCACGACCGACGACGCCGAGGGCGCGCCGGTCGAGGACCGTCCGGTGGACGTCGACGCCGACCGGCTCACCCGGGCCATGGCCGCCCTCACCGGGGTGCTCGACCAGGTTCCCGCCAGCGTGAGCGCGGTCAAGGTGGGCGGGGTACGCGCGTACGCCAGGGTCCGGGCCGGCGAGGTGGTCGATCTCGCCCCACGCCGGGTGACGGTCCACCGCTTCGACCTGCTGGCGCGGCGGGCCGCGGGCGATGGGGCGGTGGACCCGGCCGGAACCGATCTGGAGGTCACGGTCGGTTGCTCCAGCGGAACGTACGTGCGGGCGCTCGCCCGTGATCTCGGGGCGGCGTTGGACTGCGGGGCGCATCTGACCGCCCTGCGGCGCACCGCCGTTGGTCCCTTCGACCTGGCGGGCGCAGTGACTCTCGACACGTTCGCCGAGCTGGGGTCGCGGGCGGTCACGTCGCTGACCGACGCGGTCGCGGCCGGCTTCCCGCGCCGCGACGTGACGGCGGAGGCGGCGGCGGACGTGTCCCATGGCCGGCGGTTGCCCCCGGTAGGACGGCCGGGCACGTACGGCGTCTTCGGTCCCGACGGGACCGTGCTGGCCCTGGTCGAGGAGACTGAGCGTGCGGTCCGGTCGCTCGTCGTCTTCGCCCCGGTCTAGTCTGGCGGCCCCCGGCCGGGGCTCGGCGGCCCGACAGCGCCCCACGAGAATGTCCTAGGCTTCGCACGTGCGAACGTGGCGAGGAGCGGAGAACACGCCTGTCGAGTGGCGGGGCGGGGTCGTCACGATTGGCTTCTTCGACGGGGTGCACCTCGGGCACCGGCAGATCATCGGCCGGGCGGTCCGGCTGGCGCGGGAACGCGGTGAGCGTTCGCTGGTGTTGACCTTCGACCCGCATCCCGGTGAGGTGCTGCGACCCGGCAGCCATCCCGCCCTGCTCACGACGCTGCGTTTCAAGGCCGAGCTGTTGGCCGGGACCGGGGTGGACGCGCTCTGCGTCGAGCCGTTCACGCTGGAGTTCAGCCGGGTCTCCCCGGCCGACTTCGTGCACGGGATACTGGTCGAGCGGCTGCGGGCGAGCGTGGTCGTGGTGGGGGAGAACTTCACCTACGGTCACCGGGCCGCCGGGACGCTCGCGACGCTGTCGGAGGCGGGCGCCCGGGAGGGATTCGAGGTCGACGGGGTCCGTCTCGTCCGCTCCGGCGAGCAGGTGCTCTCCTCGACGGCGATCCGTGCCCGGGTGGCCGAGGGCGACGTAGCGGCCGCGGCGGCCGCGCTGGACCGGCCGCACCGGGTCGAGGGTGTCGTCGTGCACGGCGACGCGCGTGGCCGCACCATCGGCTATCCTACGGCGAACATCCAGGTGACGCCCTGGGCCGCCGTTCCGGCGGACGGCGTGTACGCGGGCTTTGCCTGCTGGTCCGGCCGCCGCCAGCCCGCCGCCATCTCGATCGGCACGAATCCGACGTTCGAGGGACGCGACCGGCGCGTCGAAGCGTTCCTCCTGGACTTTGACGAGGATCTCTACGGCGAGTACATGGCCTACGAGTTCACCCATCGGCTGCGTCCGACCCTGCGCTTCGACTCGGTGGCCGAGCTCGTCACCCAGATGGCCGCGGATGTGGAGGCCACCCGCGCGGCAACCCTGCTCGTCTGAACTCGGCTGAACTCGGCTCACTCCGCCGGGGGCCGAGCGGTTCCCCTCGGGTTGATAGGCTTCCCGGTCAGGCGGGTGCGGTGTGTCCGGACCGGACGGCGATGATGCCGAGGTCCGGTGATCGGTCCGGGTGGGGAAGACCCCGGACGCGCGCCGTCCCGAAACAGAAGGAGAAGGTGGAGCGTGCCGCTCGCGAGCGACGTCAAGCAGAAGATCATGTCCGATTACGCCACCGTCGAGCGGGACACGGGCTCGCCTGAGGTGCAGGTCGCGATGCTGACTCGTCGGATCAGTGACCTGACCGAGCATCTCAAGGCGCATAAGCACGATCACCACAGCCGCCGCGGTCTGCTGCTGCTCGTCGGCCGTCGCCGACGGCTGCTGAACTACCTGGCGAAGACGGATATCAACCGATACCGCGCTCTGATCGAGCGACTCGGGCTACGGCGGTAGCGCGAAGAGGGAGCGGCCCGGGCGGGACGCTCCCTCTGACGCATTGGGGGTAGGTACCGAATGCGTCGAGCCGTCGGCGGAGTCGTCCGCTCGGCGGTGTGGAGGACCTGGCCGGGTCCATGGTGGTGCGAGCCGCCGGTCCTCGGTCGTGGTCGCCGGGATGGGTACGGGCACCGGACCCGGGGGCTTCGACTGAGCACCGGCATCCTCGTTGGCATGGACCCGGCCGCAGAAGAGGATCGGCCGCGTGGATCCGGCCGAGGAAGAGGATGGAGTGGTTCGAGTGGACGACTCGACACATGCGGCCGAAGCGGTCATCGCGACCCCGGCCGGAGACCGGACGGTTCGGTTCGAGACCGGGCGTCTCGCCAAGCAGGCCGCCGGCTCCGCCGTCGCCTACCTGGGCGACACGATGGTGCTCTCGGCGACGACGGTTAGCAAGCAGCCCAAGGAACAGCTCGACTTCTTCCCGCTGACGGTGGATGTCGAGGAGCGGATGTACGCGGCCGGGCGCATCCCCGGCTCGTTCTTCCGGCGGGAGGGCCGCCCCAGCGAGGACGCGATCCTCACCTGCCGGCTCATCGACCGGCCGCTGCGGCCGTCGTTCGCCAAGGGGCTGCGCAACGAGATCCAGGTCGTGGCCACCGTGCTCGCCCTGGATCCCGACACCCTTTACGATGTGGTCGCCATCAACGCGGCCAGCGCGTCGACGACGCTGTCCGGCCTGCCCTTCACCGGGCCGATCGGCGCGACCCGGGTCGGGTTCGTCGATGGCGAGTGGATCGCTTTCCCGACCCATGCGGAGCTCGCTCGGGCGACCTTCGACATGGTCGTGGCCGGTCGGGTGATCGAGGACGGCTCGGACGTCGCGATCATGATGGTGGAGGCCGAGGCGACCCCGGGCACGGTCGAACTGCTCGCGCACGGCGCGCCGGCTCCCACCGAGGAGGTCGTGGCCGCGGGCCTCGAGGCGGCGAAGCCCGCCATCCGTGAGCTCTGCCGGGCCCAGAACGAGCTGGCCGCGCTCGCCGCGAAGCCCGCCCGGGAGTTCCCCGTCTTCATCGACCATCACGACGACGTGCTGGACGCGCTGTCCGCGGCAATCGGCGACGAGCTGTCCGCCGCGCTGCGCATCCCCGGCAAGGCTGAGCGCGAGAACGAGCTCGACCGGGCCCGCCAGCTCGCGGCCGAGAAGGTAGCCTCCCAGTTCGAGGGGCGGGAGAAGGAGATCGGCGCCGCCTACCGGGCGCTGACCAAGAAGCTCGTCCGCTCCCGCATTGTGACCGAGGGCGTGCGCATCGACGGTCGCTCGACAACCGAGATCCGCGCGCTGTCAGCCGAGGTCGACTACATCCCGCGGGTACACGGCTCGGCGCTGTTCGAGCGGGGCGAGACGCAGATCCTCGGCGTCACGACTCTGGCCATGCTGCGCATGGAGCAGACGGTCGACACGCTCAACCCCGACCGCACCAAGCGGTACATGCACAACTACAACTTCCCGCCGTACTCCACCGGCGAGACCGGCCGCGTCGGTTCGCCGAAGCGCCGAGAGATCGGCCACGGGGCACTCGCCGAGCGGGCCCTGCTCCCGGTGCTGCCCAGCCGCGAGGAGTTCCCCTACGCGATCCGGCAGGTATCCGAGGCGCTGGGTTCGAACGGGTCGACAAGCATGGGCTCGGTGTGCGCGAGCACCCTGTCGCTGCTCAACGCCGGGGTACCGCTCAAGGCGCCGGTCGCCGGGATCGCGATGGGCCTCATCCACGCCGACGACTCCTACGTCACCCTGACCGACATCCTCGGGGCCGAGGACGCCTACGGGGACATGGACTTCAAGGTCGCCGGCACCCGGGACTTCGTCACCGCGCTCCAGCTCGACACCAAGCTCGACGGCATCCCGGCCTCGGTCCTCGCCGCGGCGCTCCAGCAGGCGCGCGGGGCGCGGCTCGCGATCCTTGACGTGATGGCCGAGGCCATCGGCAGCCCGGACGAGATGTCCGCTCACGCCCCGCGGGTCATCTCCGTCAAGATCCCGGTGGACAAGATCGGGGAGGTCATCGGACCCAAGGGTAAGATGATCAACCAGATCCAGGCGGACAGCGGTGCCGAGATCACCGTCGAGGACGACGGGACGATCTACATCGGCGCGGTGGACGGTCCGTCGGCGGAGTCCGCCCGGTCGGCGATCAACGCGATCGCCAACCCGCAGATGCCCGAGGTCGGCGAGCGTTATCTGGGGACGATTGTGAAGATCACCAATTTCGGGGCCTTCGTCTCGCTCACCCCGGGCCGGGACGGCCTGCTCCACGTCAGCAAGCTCAAGACACTCTCCGGCGGTAAGCGGGTGGAGAAGGTGGAGGACGTCCTGACGGTGGGTCAGAAGCTCCAGGTCGAGATCACCGAGATCGACAGCCGCGGGAAGATCAGCCTGTCCCCGAGCGCCGAAGCCGCCGAAGCCGCCGACGCGGCGGCCGCGGCCTCCTGACGGCCCGTCGTGTCCGATACTCCCACGCCCGACCTGACCTGCTCCGCGGGGACCGCCGGCGCGCCGCGGAACAAGCCGGTTCCCGGCTCCCGGGCCGCGCACCTGCTCGCTGGCGGGGTCGGTGGCGAATCGTTGCTGGACGGCGCGGTGCGCCGCACCGTGCTCCCCGGCGGTCTGCGGGTCATCACCGAGCGGGTCCCCGGGGTGCGCTCGGTCGCGATCGGCGTCTGGGTCGGGGTGGGCTCGCGCGACGAGACGCCGGTGACCGCCGGATGCTCCCACTACCTGGAGCACCTGCTGTTCAAGGGCACGCCCAGCCGGGACGCGTTGACCATCAGCGCGTCGGTCGAGGCGGTCGGCGGGGACATCAACGCCTTCACCGGCAAGGAGTACACCTGCTACTACGCGCGGGTGCTCGACTCCGATCTCGCGATGGCCGTCGACGTCATCGCCGACATGGTCACCAACTCGCTGGTGACGGCCGACGACGTCGAGGCCGAGCGTGGCGTGATCCTGGAGGAGATCGCCATGTACGAGGACGACCCGGGTGACCTCGTCCATGACGTGTTCGCGGAGGCGATGCTCGGGTCGTCGGTGCTCGGCCGCCCGGTGCTCGGGACGACCGAGTCGATCGAGGGGCTGGGCCGGGAGACCATCGCGGACTACTACCGCTCCCGGTACATCCCGCCGGCGATGGTGGTCTCCATCGCCGGCAACCTGGCGCACGACCGGGCGCTGGCGCTGGTAGCCGAGGCGTTCGCCGACCGTCTGACAGTGAGCGCCGAGCCGTTCGAGGTACGTGGCGGATCGTACGACTACCCGCAGCCGCCCGGCATCGTCGTGACCGACCGGCCGACCGAGCAGGCGCATCTCGTGCTCGGCACCAGGGGACTGTCCCGGCACGATCCGCGCCGTTACACGCTCGGCGTGCTGTCGACGGCGCTAGGCGGTGGGATGAGCTCGCGGCTGTTCCAGGAGATCCGGGAGAAGCGGGGGCTGGCGTACTCGGTGGGCTCGTTCGCCTCCCACTTCGCCGACGCGGGCCTGTTCGGCGTCTATGCCGGATGCGCCCCCAAGCGTGCCGATATGGTCCTCGAGCTCGCCCGTGAGCAGGTACGCCAGATCGCCGAGCACGGGATCAGTGCCGAGGAACTCGACCGGGCCCGTGGGCAGAACCGCGGCTCGATGATTCTCGGCCTGGAGGACACCGGATCCCGGATGAGCCGTCTCGGCAAGAGCGAGCTCGTCCACGGTGAGGTCCTGCCGGTCGACGAGATTATCGCCCGGGTGGGCGCGGTCACCCTCGACGACGTCACCACGATCGCGCGGGAGCTGCTGGACCAGTCCTGGGCCCTGGGCGTTATCGGACCCTTCGACGACCACGACTTCAGCGCCGCCGTCGCCCGTTAGCGGCTCTCCTCCCGAGAGGTTCGAGGTTCACTGAATGTCCGACCCCGACTCCCGCCCGGCAGCCGGTGCTGTCCCGGCAACCGGGATACCGGCAACAGGGATACCGGCAACAGGGATAGCAGTGGGGGTGCTCGGTGCACGGGGACGGATGGGGTCGACGGTGTGTGCTGCCGTCGAGGCCGCCGCCGACCTGGCGCTGGTCGCGGCCCTCGGCGTCGGCGATGACCGTGGTGCGCTCGCCGCGGCCGACGTCGTCGTCGACTTCACCACCCCGGACGCGGTGATGGACAACCTCCGCTGGTGTGTCCAGGCCGGCAAGCACGTCGTCGTCGGCACCACCGGCTTCGACGAGCCGCGGCTCGCGACCCTGCGTGGCTGGCTGGCCGTGGCACCGGGGGTCGGGGTGCTCGTCGCGCCGAACTTCGGGGTAGCCGCCGTGCTGATGATGACGTTCGCTGCCCGGGCCGCCCGGTTCTTCGACTCGGTGGAGATCGTCGAGTTGCACCATCCCGGCAAGGCCGACGCGCCGAGCGGCACCGCCCGGCGTACCGCGGAGCTGGTCGCCGCGGCGCGTACCACCGCCGGGTTGCCGGTGGCCGGCCCGGACGCGACGACCGCCGCCCTCGACGGTGCCCGCGGCGCCCGGGTCGACGGCGTGCCGGTGCATGCCGTCCGCCTCGCCGGGCTCGTCGCGCATCAGGAGGTCCTGCTCGGGGGCGCGGGGGAGACCCTCACCCTGCGACACGATTCCTACGACCGCACCTCGTTCATGCCGGGGGTGCTGCTGAGCGTGCGGAAGGTCGGCGAGCGACCGGGACTCACGGTCGGTCTGGAGTCGCTGCTCGACCTGGACTAGCGCCGCGGGCACTTCGGGGCAGGTGTCTGCTGTCACCACGGGCCGCGAAAGATAGGTTTCCGGGTGTGGTCGGACACGTTGACCGTCGTTTCCCGGCGGGTACCCGTAGCATCTTCGGTATCGATCTTGGTACGACGTTTAGCTGCCTGGCCCGGGTGTCCGGTTCCGGCGAGCCGCAGATCGTGCCGTTGCCCGACGACGCGCGGACGCTGCCGAGCGTGGTGCTGTTCGTGGGGGCCGACGACTACATCACCGGGGAGACCGCGCGGCGGCTGGCCCGGGCGCGCCCCGACGACGTGTGCTCCCTGGTCAAGCGGCGGATGGGGGACGGGGACTGGCGCTTCGTCACCCGCGGCGCGGCCTGGTCGGCGCCGGCCGTCAGCGGTCTGATCCTCAAGGCGCTGGTCTCCGACGCCGCGCTCACCACCGGCGAGCCCGTCGAGGACGTCGTGATCACCGTTCCGGCCTACTTCGGGGACGAGGAGCGCCGCGCGACGGTGCTTGCCGGTGAGTACGCGGGGCTGAATGTCGTCGACGTCATCAACGAGCCGACCGCGGCGGCGCTGTCCTACGGCTTTGCCCGCTTCGAGATCGGTGCACGGCGTACGCTCGGTGGTCCGGGAATGGCGGCGGAGGAGGTCGCGCTCGTCTACGACCTGGGCGGCGGTACGTTCGACGTCACCGTGGTCGAGCTCGCCGACCGGCGGGTGTCGGTGGTGGCGATCGACGGTGACCATCAGCTGGGCGGTGCCGACTGGGACGAGAAGGTGGTGCTCTTCCTCTGGGACCGGTTCCTCGCGGCCCATCCCGGCGCCCGGGACCCGCTCGACGACGGCGAGGCCGCCCAGGTGCTGGCGCTCGCCGCCGAACGGGCCCGCCGGGAGCTGACCGACGTCGCATCGACGACGGTCCTGGTCGAGCACGCCGGGTTGTCCACCGAGGTCACGCTGACCCGCGACGAACTCGAACGGCTCACCGCCGGTCTGCTTGACCGGACGATCACCCTTACCCGGGTCGCGGTCGACGCCGCGCGGGCCCGAGGGGTGCGGGGGATCGACCGGATCCTGCTCGTCGGCGGCGCGGCGCGGATGCCGGCCGTGGCCAGGCGCCTCGCCGCCGAGTTCGCCGTGCCCGTCGAGTTGACCGATCCCGACCTCGCCGTGGCCCGCGGGGCCGCGATCTACGGGGAGAAGAAGGCGCTGGAACGCCTGGTGGCCGCCGACCTGGTGACCCGCGGTCAGCTGGTTGACGGGGCTGCCGTGGACACCGCCGCCCCAGCGGACCTGGACGCGGCGTGCCGGCGGCTCGCGAGCGTCCTCGGCCTGCCCGCCCAGCGGGTGCGCCGCACCGTCGAGGTACAGGTCGTCAACGTTGTCTCGCGTGGTTTCGGGGTGTTGGCGTTGAACCGGTTCGGTGAACAGGGGGCAGTCTTCCTGGTGCACCGCAACGACCGGCTTCCGATCGCCGTCCGGCGCGCGTTCGGGACGGTGCGCAACGACCAGGACGCCGTCACCGTCTACGTCGTCGAACAGGCCGGTGGTGTCGAATCGGCGCGTATCGAGGACAACAAGGTCATTGCCGAGGCCGAGATCACGGGTATCCCGCCCGGTTTTCCGGCCGGCTCCCAGATTGAGATCATTTTCCGGATGGGTTTCGATGGGATCCTGGAGGTGACGGCGACGCATGAGGGTCTCGTCGACCGGCCGCTCACGGTACGGGTGGAGACCTCGGCCGCGTTGAGCCAGGCCGACGTCGCCCGCGAGCGGGAACAGGTGGCCCGGGCCCGCCGGGAGCGCGGCGGCCCGGGTGGTGCGCCGAGCGGATGGATCTGAGGGGCGCGGCGATGCGGTCCTTCGACTCCAACGACTACCGTCGTCGGGTCCTCGCCGTCGTGCACAGCCGGGGCGGGGCCGAGCACAGCGATCCCTTCGAGATCTACGACATCCCGCTCGACGAGGTGGACACCCTCGACGACGCCGCAATCGAGGCCAGGACCGCGGATGTCTGGGCGTTCTGGCAGCGCAGCCGGGACCACCCCCGCTACCGAGGAGTGATTATCGGCCTGCTGGGGCTGCACGCGGAGCTCGTCGCGGCACTGGCGACCCGTACCGCGCGCCTAGAGCTGCGGGACCGGGTCGCCGCCGCCCGCGCCGCCCGGGACGACGAACGATTCGCCTCCCTGGACGCCGCGGTCGGGCGACTCGTCGCCCGGTTCGGTGGACTCCCGGAGGACAAGATCGCCGGTTTGCGGGCGCTGGCGGCATCCCAGGGGATCGACGACCCCGCGTTCACGCTGCGGATCCGGCGTCATCGGGCCCTGCCTGCCGGATCGCGGAGCTCCGCCACGGAGGCCTCGGCCGGCGCGATCCCCGCCGAGGTACTCGGCCAGGTCCGCGCAGATCTCGATGAACTGGGCCGGATCACCGGAAGCACCCCGCCCCGGAGCCTGTTCGACCTGATCGGGGTGCGGCCCGGCACCGGCCGGGCGGAGATCCGAGCGGTGCGTGATGCGGCGCTCGTCCGCAACCGGGCCCGTCGGCCGGACCGCCGGCGGGCACTGCTCGACGATCTCCTGGCCGCGGTCGGTGCGCTGCTGGTCGACGGCGAGCCGGACGCCTACCTCGATGCGCTCGCCGTGACGACGACCGAGCGGTTGCGCCCGCGGGTGGCCGCGGCCGTTCTTGTGGAGGACGTGCTGCTCCCCGTGGAGGCCGCGGCGCTGGTCGCCGAGGCGGAGGCGGACGGGCTTGACGCCGCCCGGGCGAGGGGGGTGGTCACCGCCCTCGCCCGGGAGCATAGGGTGCTCCCCTCCCCGTCCCCGTGGGCATCGCCGCCGACGACCTCCGGGCGTCCGGAGGCCGCACCGGACCGGCCGTCGGCGCCGCGCACCGCCGCCGACGAGCTTTCCGCCGCTTCGGACCTGCGGCTGGAGCACGACCGGCTACGGTGGACCTGGCCCGCGGGCTGCACGGAGATGATGCTCGCCTGGCGGGTGGACGCTCCGCCGGTCGGCGCGGATGATTCACAGGCACAGGTGCGTAAGGTGACCAACACCCGTTACGAGATCGACGGCGGAGTCCCGTTGCCGGCGACGCGACCCCTGTATGTGGCGCTCTTCGGTTGTCTTCGGGAGTCGGGACGGCTGGTTGTGGCGACCTTGGCGGCACCCGGGGCGCGGATCCGGCTGGATCCGGACGGTCCGGTGGCGTCGGCATCGGGCGGGGCGTCCAGGTGAGGGCCCGGTGGCTGGTGGCCGTGCTCGTCGCGGCGTGCGGCTTCTACCTCGGGCTGATCGGGTGGCGGGGAATCCAGCTGCTCGGCGACGATCGCTGGGCGGCCCGTGGACTCGGTCTCGGTGTCGTGCTGCTTCCGCTGATCGGCGCCGTCGTCATCCTGCGTGAGCTGCGTTTCGGCCGCGACACCGAGCGGCTTGCCCGGATGTTCGACGTAGCCGCGGATGCGACGGCTGACGTCGAGCCCGGCACCGCCCACGGCTTCGACCCCGGCGCCCGAGCCGACGAGCCGGTTCTCGTGCGCCGGCCGTCGGGCCGGATCGACCGCGCATCGGCCGACGCCGCGTTCGCCCAGCGTCGGGCGGAGGCCGAGGCGGCGCCGGGCGAATGGCGTCGCTGGTACCGGCTCGCGGTCTCCTATGGAGATGCCGGGGACACCCACCGGGGACGCGCCGCGATGCGTCACGCGATCGCCCTCGAGCGGCACTTCCGCGGGTGACCGTGCCCCGTCCCCTGGCGGTGGATTGCTCATCCAATGCAGGTGGATCCGGCACGGCTATTGACAGCTCCCGGAGGGAGCCGGGCACCCTCGGTGACAGGAAATTATATCGTATTGACCGCGGCGAGGAGGGAGACTGAGCCGGGGCCGCGTACTAACGCGTCGATGACCTGTGTACGATGCCGCAGAGAGTCGGCGTTGTCGGCCATCAGACTACTGGGGGGTAGTGCGGTGTTCGTATCCTGTGGCCATTCGAGACGGGTCCGGCAGTGTCCATGCTGAGCGCTCCCGGCGGGTGAGCAGTCACTGATCTCCTGATCTCCGATCAATTTGATGCCCCTTTCCCCCGATCCTCCAACCTGGCCTCGCGGCGCGATCTGATCCGATGCGCCGCCTCCTTCGCATGGCTCAAGGGAGGCCGCCCGTCGTCGCCGGACTCCGGACAGCGATCGATGGGCACTCTCCGGGGTCCTCTGTATTCCAGATCCGGGAGCACACGACGTGCGTGCGATAGTGACCGGCGGCGCCGGTTTTCTGGGCAGTCATCTCTGTGAACGCCTACTGGGCGGCGGCTACGAGGTCATCTGTTTCGACAACTTCCTCACCGGCCGGCCGGAGAACGTGGAGCATCTGCTCGCCGATCCACGTTTCCGCCTGGTCAACCGGGATGTGAATGATTTTATTTATGTTTCCGGTCCGGTCG
Organism: Frankia sp. CeTa3Moorea; assembly: GCF_978021225.1. Lineage (NCBI taxonomy): Bacteria > Bacillati > Actinomycetota > Actinomycetes > Frankiales > Frankiaceae > Frankia > Frankia sp. CeTa3Moorea. Next base: position 16,330 of record NZ_CDXDOR010000046.1, read on the forward strand.
ACGTCGTGTTGCACTTTGCATCCCCGGCATCTCCGGTGGATTACTACGAGCTGCCGATCGAGACACTCAAGGTCGGTTCGCTCGGTACCTTCCACGCCCTTGGCCTGGCGCGGCAGAAGAATGCTCGGTTCCTGCTCGCCTCGACCTCGGAGTCCTACGGCGATCCACAGGTAAATCCCCAGCCGGAAGGCTACTGGGGCAACGTGAACCCGGTCGGCCCACGCAGTGTGTACGACGAGGCCAAGCGCTTCTCCGAGGCGGTGGCCATGGCCTATCGGCGCAAGCACGGCGTCGACACCGGTATTGTTCGCATCTTCAACACCTACGGCCCGCGTATGCGGGTCGACGACGGTCGCGCCATTCCGGCCTTCATCTCCCAGGCGCTGCGGGGCGAGCCCATCACGGTCGCCGGTGACGGAACCCAGACCCGGTCCATCTGTTATGTCGACGACCTGATCGACGGCATCGTCCGACTTCTGCACTCGGACCTGCCCGGGCCCGTGAACATTGGGAACCCGCACGAGATGTCGATCCTCGACACCGCGGTGCTCGTCCGTGACCTGTGCGGATCGACGGCGCCGATCACCTTCGTCCCGCGGCCCCAGGACGACCCTTCGGTGCGCCAACCCGACATCACCCTCGCCCGGACCCTCCTGGGCTGGGAACCGAAGACGAGCCTGCACGACGGGCTCACCCGGACGATCTCCTGGTTCGCCGGCCAGCTCGCGGAGAGCCGTCAGGTCGCTTGACCGGCGTCAAGGTGTCCCCCCCGGATACCGAGCTTTCCGGGGACGTGGCTTTCTGTTTGCGGGGGGAGGGCTCGCGATGGCCGGCACCACGCCGTGTGCACCGCCGTGTTACGTGAGATCGGTGGCATTGGTCCGCAACCCGCCGAGGATGTCAGCGCCACGTACCTGCCGTGCGCGCTCAGGCCGAGACGGGGCCTTCGCCGCCGATGCGTGGGCGAACGGCAACCGGCCCGGGATGTCCGCGGCAATGGTGACCCGAGAGTTCCCGTGGCCACGCCGCCTCCCGGACATATCTTCTTCCCGGGCATCTTCTTCCGGGACGTGGACCGCCGGCCCCGGGTGCCGTGCGCGCGGTTCTTGCCACCGGCCGTGCACTACCCGACGCTGGCGCTGTGACCGGACCGGGGCTCCTGCTCGCGCCGATCGCCTGGTTCACCGGGATCGCCGTCGTCCCCGGGATCGCCGAGGCCGCTACCAGGTCGGCGATGCACCAATCTGGGGATTATGTTCTGCTGTGCCTGATGTTCGCCGCCCAGTGCGCGGCCGTGCCCATCGCGGTGTTCGCTGCCCGAACGGCCGGGACCGCGCGGTCCAGCCGAAGGGCACCGGCGCGACGGGCGTGGTCGTGGTGCCGATCCCAGGTACGGATCCTAGCCGTCGTCGGGTTGATCCCGCTGCCGGGATCGGTTGTTCCGGGCCGGCATGGAGCACCTGTGGCGAGTTGTTTCAGTTGATCACGAAGAAGTGGATAACCGAGCTATGACGTCGACGAGTCGAGCCGAGACGGTCCTGGTGACCGGGGCGACGGGGTTCATCGGCTCCCATACTTGGGTGGACCTGCTCGCCGCGGGTCATCGGGTAGTGGGAGTGGACAACTTCGCCAACAGCTCACCACGGGTGCTGGGCAGGCTGCGTAAGGTGGTGGACGGCGACATCGACTTCGTGCGGCTCGATGTCCGTGACCGGGCGGCGCTCGGTGACGTGTTCCGCCGATGGAAGATCGATTCCGTTATTCACTTCGCCGCTCTCAAGGCCGTCGGCGAGTCGGTCGACATCCCGCTGGAGTACTACGACACGAACGTCAACGCGACGTTGGGCCTGGTCTCCGTGATGGCGGAGCACGGCGTGTGCCGGCTGGTCTTCTCGTCCTCGTGCGCAATCTACGGAGCGGCGGCCAAGGTACCGATCGCCGAGGACACGCCGGCCCGCCCGACCAATCCCTACGCGCGCACCAAGTGGATGTGCGAGCAGATCCTCGCCGACCTCTGCGCCCGGGATCCGTCCTGGCACGTGACGTCCCTGCGATACTTCAACCCCACCGGGGCGCACGAGTCGGGCCTGCTTGGCGAGGACCCCCGTGGGGTGCCGAACAACGTCATGCCCTACCTAGCCCAGGTGGCGGTCGGCCGGCGCCCGGAGCTGTCTATCTTCGGCGACGACTACCCCACGTCCGACGGCACGGGCGTACGCGACTACATCCACGTGGTCGACCTGGCGGAGGGCCATCGACTCGCTCTCGATCATCTTGATGACCAGGCGGGACATCGGGTCATCAACCTCGGGACCGGCGCTGGCACCTCCGTGCGGGAACTGCTCGCGGCCTTCTCCGCGGCCTGCGCTCGTGATCTCCCCAGCCGCGTCGTGGCGAGGCGGCCGGGGGACGTCGCCGCACTGGTCGCCGACGCGGCGCTCGCCCGTACGGCGCTCGGCTGGTCAGCCCGCCGGGATGTCGCGGACATGTGCCGGGATGCCTGGGAGTTTCAGCGTCTCAATCCAGGGGGGTACGACGATGAGGAGGAGGAGTCTGATGAGCTCGTCGGACAGCCTTGATGATGCGGCGGGGCCCGGAACCGGGCCTCGCCCACGCCTGACCGTCATCGGCACCGGGTACCTGGGGGCCACCCACGCGGTGTGCATGGCGGAGCTCGGCTTCGAGGTGCTCGCCGTGGACGTCGACCATTCGAAGATCGAGCGGTTGTCCGCGGGGGAGATCCCGTTCTTCGAGCCCGACCTCGCCGACCTCCTGCGCGCGAACCTCCGGACCGGACGGCTGCGTTTCACCACCTCCTTCGAGGAGATCGCCGAGTTCGGCGACGTGCACTTCGTCTGTGTGGGCACCCCCCAGCGTGCCGACGGTTACGGGGCGGACCTGGGCCACTTGCACGCCGCCATCGAGCGCCTCGCGCCGCTGCTGACCCGGCCGTGCCTCGTGGTCGGCAAGTCGACGGTGCCGGCCGGCACGGCTGCGGGGCTAGCTCGGACAATCGCGCAGCTCGCCCCGGCGAACCGCCCGGCCGCGGACGAGACGGCGCTCGGCGTGGCGGGGGCCGGCGGGTTGGGCCGCGTCGAGGTGGGCCGCGTCGAGGTGGGCCATGACGGGCTGGGCCATGACGAGGTGGACGAGCCCGCCGACATCTCCAGCGATCTTGCTGGCGTCCAGCTGGCCTGGAACCCGGAGTTCCTCCGGGAGGGCTTCGCGGTGGCCGACACCCTGCGACCGGACCGGCTCGTCTTCGGTGTCGCCTCCCCGGCCGCGGAAGGAGCGCTGCGGGCGGCCTTCGCGCCGGTGATCGCCCAGGGGGTGCCGGTCATCGTGACGGACTACGCGACGGCCGAGCTGGTGAAGACGGCGGCCAACTCCTTTCTCGCGACGAAGATCTCCTTCATCAACGCGATGGCGGAGGTGTGCGAGGCGGTCGATGCCGATGTCCTGACGCTGGCCGAGGCGCTGTCCCACGACGTGCGCATCGGCGGGAACTTCCTGCGTCCGGGGGTGGGGTTCGGGGGCGGCTGCCTACCTAAGGACATCCGGGCCTTCCAGGCCCGCGCGGACGAGCTCGGGGTCGGTGCGGCGCTGCGTTTCCTGCGCGAGATCGACGAGATCAACAATCGCCGCCGGGACCGCGTGGTGGACCTGGTCACCGCGGCCCTGGACGGCACGCTGGCCGGCCGGCGCCTCGTCGTGCTGGGCGCCGCGTTCAAGCCCAACTCCGACGACGTGCGGGACTCCCCGGCGCTCGCGGTCGCGGGGCTGCTGGCCGGGACCGGCGCCGAGGTGACGGTCGTGGATCCGGTCGCGACGCATAACGCCCGGCGGGCCCTGCCCGGCCTCGCCTACAGCGACTCCGTCGAGGCCGTGGTCGAGGGGGCCGATGCGCTGGTCCTACTCACCGAGTGGCGCCAGTTCGCTGACCTGGACCCGGCCCGGCTCGGGGCCGTGGTCCGGCGCAAGGTCATGGTGGACGCCCGGCACGCGCTCGACGCCGACCAGTGGCGCCAGGCCGGATGGGTCTACCTGGCCCCCGGCCGGCCGACCGGCATCATCCCGAGCTCGTTGCCGGAGCAGCGGCGCCGGAGGGACGGACCGCCGCCGGCGCCGGCCGAGCAGCGCGGCGAGGTGGGTGCGCGGCTCGCGGAGGTCGAGGCGCGCGCGGGGCACCCGATGTGATCGACGGGATGGGGCCCGGTGGAACGGGCCCCATCCCCGCCGTGGGACCGCTCTCCGGCCGTGAGGGCAACGAGCCCCACGCGATAGGCTGTTGCTCATGCGTCTCCTCGCTCGACATCGGTGACTGCCACCCGGCCTCGCGGTTGACCGTGCCCGGGGCGGCAGGTGCCCGTCCGTTCGAGATGATGAGGAGATTCCGCGGCGATGAGTGACGCGCCGATCGTCCGTCCCCTGCCCGTGAGCGGGTTTCCCGAGTGGCTGCCCGAGGTCCGTCTCGTCGAGCAGCGTTGGCTCGACACCATCCGGGCGACGTTCGAGCGGTACGGCTTCTGCTCGGTGGAGACCCCCTCGGTCGAGGCGCTCGAGGTGCTGACCGCGAAGGGGGAGACCTCCCAGGAGGTCTACACGCTGCGCCGCCTGCAGGCCGACGCCGACGACGACAGCGCCCGCCTCGGCCTGCACTTCGACCTCACGGTGCCCTTCGCGCGGTACGTGGCCGCCCACTTCAACGACCTCGTGTTCCCGTTCAAGCGCTACCAGATCCAGCGGGTGTGGCGGGGGGAGCGTCCTCAGGAGGGTCGCTTCCGCGAGTTCACCCAGTGCGACATCGACGTGATCAATGTTGATCAGGTGCCCCTGCACTTCGACGCGGAGCTTCCCCGCATCGTGCACGAGGTCCTGGGCACTCTCGGCGTTCCGCCCTGGACCCTCAACATCAACAATCGCAAGGTGCTCCAGGGCTTCTACGAGGGCCTGGGCATCGGCGATCCGCTGGCCGTCATCCGGGTTGCTGACAAGCTCGACAAGATCGGCCTCGCGGGGGTGGAGGGGCTGCTGACCGCCGCGGTCGGGCTCGACCCGGACCAGGTGCGCGCCTGCCTGGAGCTCACGGGCATCCGGGGCTCCGATCCCGGCGTCGTCGAGGAGGTACGCCGGCTCGGGGTGAAGTCGGACCTGCTCTCCGAGGGGCTCGACGAGCTCGCCGCGGTTCTCGATGATCTCGCCGACCTGCCCGCCGGCGGCGTGGTCGCGGACCTCTCGATCGCCCGCGGTCTCGATTACTACACCGGGACCGTCTACGAGGCGAAGTTCGTTGACTGGCCGGACTTCGGCAGCATCTGCTCGGGGGGGCGGTACGACAACCTTGCCGGCTCCTTCATCCGCCGCAACCTCCCCGGCGTCGGGATCTCGATCGGCCTCACCCGCATCTTCGCCAAGCTCTTGGCCGAGGGCCTGCTCACCACCGGGCCGTCCAGCCCCGCCGACGTGCTAGTCGTGATCCCCTCCGCGCCGCGCCGTGCCGCTGCCCTCGCGACGGCCGCCGAGCTGCGCACCCGGGGGCTGCGGGTGGAGACCTACCACCAGCCGGACAAGGTGGCCAGGCAGGTCCGCTACGCCTCCCGCAAGGGCATCGGATTCGTCTGGTTCCCGCCCTTCGACGATGGCCGGGCGCACGAGGTGAAGAACATGGCCACCGGGGACCAGTCCGCGGCGGACCCAGCGGCCTGGACCCCGGCCGCGGGCTGACCGGCGGGCCCGGGGGTCGGCAGGGTCCGGGTGGGCTCCCGGGGGCTGCGGCTTCTTCCCGGGGGTCGTGCGGAGCCCGCGGCCCGATGCGCGCGGCGGGCGTGCCGCCGCGCCATCGCCGGGAGGCTGCCCGTCGTGACGTGGCCGGGCGGCCGGGGATTGACGGGGGCGGAGATCCCCGGCCGCGCCATGCCACGCCGTGAGGGCGGGCACTGCGACTCCTCGTCGCTGGGGACTGACGAGGCGTCCACCTCCGGTGTACCACGCGGGTTGTGACTGCCAATCCCCGCGCGTCGATCGGGTAACCGGACGGGTAAGTGGATGCCGACACGATCCCGGTTGGGCGATTGCTGGCCCGGTCGGGTGATTGCAGGCCTGGCGTCCGGGTGCATGCCGCCGCCGGGTGAGGTCCCCGTGTCCCGGCGGACGGGCGCCGTCTACCGTGGGAGGAGTCCGCCAGCGACCGGGCAACGGGTCCCGCGCCCAGATGATGGAGGTGGCAGTGTCGCAGCCGACGCCCGAACCGGCGTCCGGGCCGACGTCCGTGCGGCTTCGGGTCCAGGTGATCGCCAAGACCGAGTTCATCCCCCCGGACGACGTGGCCTGGAGCACCGACGCCGACGGCGGTCAGGCCCTCGCCGAGTTCGCCGGGCGGGCCTGCTACCAGAGCTGGAACAAGCCGAATCCGGCGACCGCGACCAACGCCGGCTACCTGCGGCACATTCTCGACGTCGGGCATCTGTCCGTGCTCGAGCACGGGACCGTATCGCTCTATCTCACCGGGGTGTCGCGCAGCCTCACCCATGAGCTGGTCCGGCACCGGCACTTCTCCTACAGCCAGCTCTCCCAGCGTTACGTCCCCGAGCGGGACGCCGCCGTGGTGGAACCGGAGGTCATCGCAGCCGATCCGGAGCTGCACGCCCTGTTCCAACAGGCCGCGGCGGCCTCGCTGGAGGCCTACGGGCGTCTGCTGGAAGGTCTGGAGAAGCGGTTCGCCGACGTTTCCGCGCCCACCTCACGGCGCAAGCAGGCGCGCCAGGCGGCCCGGTCGGTGCTGATGAACGCGACCGAGACCCGGATCGTGGTCACCGGGAACTACCGGGCGTGGCGGCACTTCATCGGGATGCGGGCGAGCGAGCATGCCGACGTGGAGATCCGCGGGCTTGCCGTCGCCGCCCTGCGGGAGCTGCTCCGGGTGGCGCCCAACGTGTTCGCCGACTTCCGGATCTCGACGCTGGACGACGGCACCGAGGTCGCCTCCAGCCCGCTGGTGGGAGAGGGCTGAGCGCCGGGCCTCCCCGCCGCCGGCCGCCCATTGATTTGTCGGGAGAAAGAGAAAGAGGACAGCCGATGACGAGCGTCGTCGACGCCGAGCGGAGCGGCGCGGATCCGGCCGCGGGGCCGTTGTCCCCGGCGGAGCTCGATCTCATCCACGCCTACTGGCGAGCGGCGAACTATCTGTCCGTCGGGCAGATCTACCTGCTTGACAATCCCCTGCTCACCGAGCCGCTGCGTTCGGAGCACGTCAAACCGCGCCTGCTCGGGCACTGGGGCACGACTCCCGGCCTGAACCTCATCTACGCCCACTTGAACCGCGTGATCCGGGCAAAGGACCTGAACGCCATCTACATCATCGGTCCGGGTCACGGCGGTCCCGGCATCGTGGCGAACGCCTACCTGGAAGGCACCTACAGCGAGGTCTACCCCTCGATCGGCCGGGATGTGGCGGGGATGCGGCGGCTGTTCCGGCAGTTTTCCTTCCCCGGCGGAATCCCCAGCCACGTCGCGCCGGAGATTCCCGGGTCCATCCATGAGGGCGGCGAGCTCGGTTACGCGCTGACCCACGCCTACGGCGCGGCCTTCGACAATCCCGACCTGGTGGTCTGCGCCGTCGTGGGGGACGGGGAGGCCGAGACGGGCCCGCTCGCGGCGAGCTGGCACTCCAACAAGTTCCTCGACCCGGGTCGCGACGGCGCGGTGCTGCCGGTCCTGCACCTCAACGGCTACAAGATCGCCAATCCGACGATCCTGGCCCGCATCCCCGAGCAGGAGCTGACCGCGCTCCTGCGTGGCTACGGTTACCATCCGTACTTCGTGGCCGGGGACGACCCGGCCGCGGTGCACCAGCGGATGGCGGGCGTCCTGGACGCCGCCGTCGACGAGATCCACGAGATCCAGGACCGGGCCCGCCGCCACGGCCGCACCGAGCGCCCCACCTGGCCGATGATCGTGCTGCGGACCCCCAAGGGGTGGACCGGGCCGGCCGTCGTCGACGGCCTGCCGGTCGAGGGCACGTGGCGGTCCCACCAGGTGCCCGTCGCGCAGCTGCACGACAACCCCGGGCACCTGGCCCAGCTGGAGGCGTGGCTGCGCTCCTACCGGCCGGAGGAGCTCTTCGATGCCGGCGGCGCCCTGCGGCCCGAACTCGCCGCGCTCGCCCCTCGCGGTCCCCGGAGGATGAGCGCGAACCCGCATGCCAACGGGGGCGAGCTGCTGCGTGATCTGACCCTTCCTGACTTCCGCGACTACGCGGTCGACGTCACCGCCCCCGGGACCACCCTTGCCGAGCCGACCCGGGTCCTGGGCGCGTTCCTACGGGACGTGATGGCCGCCAATCCGAGTACCTTCCGGGTGATGGGCCCGGACGAGACCGCCTCCAATCGGCTGGCTGCGCTCTTCGAGGTGACCGACCGCGCCTGGAACGCCGGGACGGAACCGACGGACGAGCACCTGGCCGTGGACGGCCGGGTCATGGAGGTGCTTGCCGAGCATCTGTGCCAGGGCTGGCTGGAGGGCTATCTGCTCACCGGCCGGCACGGGCTCTTCTCCTGCTACGAGGCGTTCATCCACATCGTCGACTCGATGGTCAACCAGCACGCGAAATGGCTGAAGACCACCCGGCACATCCCGTGGCGGCGCCCGATCGCCTCGTTGAACTACCTGCTGACCAGCCACGTGTGGCGGCAGGACCACAACGGCTTCTCCCATCAGGACCCCGGGTTCATCGACCACGTCGTGAACAAGAAGGCCGAGGTCGTCCGGGTGTACCTGCCCCCGGACGCGAACACCCTGCTCTCCGTCGGCAACCACTGCCTGCGCAGCCGGCACTACATCAACGTGATCGTGGCCGGCAAGCAGCCGGCGCTGAACTACCTGTCGATGCCGGCGGCGATCGCCCACTGCACCCGTGGCCTGGGCATCTGGGACTGGGCCAGCAACGACCACGACGCGCCCGGCGACGGGCTGCCGGATGTGGTGATGGCCTGCGCCGGGGACATCCCGACCCTGGAGACCCTCGCCGCGGTGGACATCCTGCGCCAGCACTTCCCCGATCTGAAGGTGCGCGTCGTCAACGTCGTCGACCTGATGTCCCTGCAGGACGAGGCGGAACATCCGCACGGCATCTCGCACGCCCGCTTCGACGCGCTGTTCACCACCGACCGGCCGGTCATCTTCGCCTACCACGGCTATCCCTGGCTGATCCACCGGCTGACCTACCGGCGGCACAACCATCACAACCTGCATGTCCGTGGCTACATCGAGGAGGGGACGACTACCACCCCGTTCGACATGGTCATGCTGAACAACCTCGACCGGTTCCACCTGGTGGCGGACGTCATCGACCGGGTACCGAGCCTGGGCGCCCGCGCCGCGCACGTCCGGCAGCAGATGGTCGACGCGCGGCTCGCGGCCCGGACCTACACCCGGGACCACGGCGAGGACGCCCCGGAGATCCGGAACTGGACCTGGCCCTACTGAGTCCCGCCCCTACCGAGCCCCGTCCCGTCGCGATGAACGTCCTGGTGGTCAACGCCGGATCGGCCAGCCTCAAGCTGCGGCTGATCGGCCCGGACGACGCCCTGCTCGCCGCGCGCGATCTCACCGCGCCAGCCGGTCGGGCGGACCCGGCCGGGGTCGTCGCCGCGCTGCGCGGGCTCACCCACGAGGGTGGCCAGCCGGGCGCGGTCGGGCACCGCATCGTGCACGGCGGGACGGATTTCACCGCCCCCGTGGTCGTCGACCGGGCCGTGGCCGAGCGGCTGCGGAGGCTGACCGCCCTCGCCCCCCTGCACCAGCCGGCGGCGCTCGCCGCCCTCGACGAGGTCGGGGCGGCCGTGCCCGAGGTGGCGCAGGTCGCCTGCTTCGACACGGCGTTCCACAGCCGGATGCCGGCGGAGGCCATCACCTACGCCATCCCGGCCGAGTGGCGGGAGCGGTACGGCATCCGCCGGTACGGCTTCCACGGCCTGTCCCACGCCCACGTCTCCCGGCGGGCGGCTGCGCTCACCGGGGCGCGGCGCATCGTGACCTGTCATCTCGGCTCGGGCGCGTCGCTCGCCGCCGTTCTCGACGGGGTGGGGGTGGACACCACGATGGGCTTCACCCCGCTGGAGGGCCTGGTGATGGCCACCCGGTCCGGCACCGTGGATCCCGGCGCGCTGCTGTGGCTGCAGACGGAGGCGGGACTGAGCGCGCACGAGCTCACCGATCGCCTGTTCACCTCGGCGGGGCTGCGCGCGCTCGCGGGGACGGCGGACATGCGGGAGGTCGAGTCCGGCGCCGCCGCGGGTGAGCCGGTCGCCGCGTTGGCGCTGGCGGTCTACCTGCACCGGCTGCGCGCCGGGATCGCCGCGATGACCGCCGCGCTGGGCGGGCTGGACGCCCTGGTGTTCACCGGCGGCGTCGGGGAGAACTCTGCCTCCGTGCGGGCCGGGGCCGCGGCCGGACTCGGCTACCTGGGCGTGGCGGTGGATCCCGAGCGTAACGATCCGGCCCGGGCCGGTGGTACGGGCCCATCTGGTGGCACGGAGCGCGAGATCGGCGTGCCGGGGGCCGCCGTGCGCACGCTCGTGATCGAGGCACGCGAGGACCTGGAGATCGCCCGCGGGACTCGGGCGGCCCTCGCCGGTGGCATTGGGTGACGGTAGTCTGGCATTACGGTAATGTCCCGGATGGCGGGCGCGATCCTGGCGGGCCCGCGCGCCGCCGGATGGCACCGCCCGGACGATCCGGTGGCGGTACTCTGAAAGCTCTGTCGCGGCGAGTGGGACGGTGCTGTGCGGTGCGGTGCATTCCGGTGCGGTGCATTCCTCGCCGGTCGTCCCGTCGTCCCCGATCGGGGCCCGGCCGGCCGCGATCCGTCTCCATCCGGTGACGGCGGGGTCCGATCGGCGTCCGACCCGGTCGCGGTGCCAGACACCGCGCGGTGCGCGGTCCCCGGGCCGGGCGGACGGTATCCGCGTGCGGTGGCCCAGCGGCCCCCGCGGGTCTCGCGCCGGTCGCTTGTGGCGAGTCCGGGGAGCAGGCACGGCT
>NZ_CDXDOR010000046.1:27416-35516 GCF_978021225.1 Frankia sp. CeTa3Moorea
CGGTGTCGGAGGAGTGAACGCGGAGGTTCGGCGGTCCGGCGGGTGATGTCGGTCGCCAGAGGTGATGTCGGAGGTGCTGTCTAGCGTGACCGGTATGTCAATGTTGCCGCCGGCGCCGTTCGGGCGCGTGATCACAGCGATGGTCACGCCGTTCCGGGCGGACGGCGGTCTCGATGAGGCGGGTGCCGCGGAGCTCGCGAACCGTCTGGTGGACGCCGGCAACGACGGGCTCGTGGTCAACGGCACCACCGGGGAGTCTCCGACGACCACCGACGAGGAGAAGGACCGCCTGGTGCGGGTCGTCGTCGAGGCCGTGGGAAGCCGCGCCCGCGTGATCTCCGGTGTCGGGACGAGTGACACCGCGCACAGCGTGGAACTGGCGCGGGCCGCCGAAGCCGCGGGCGCGCACGGCCTGCTCGTCGTGACGCCCTACTACAACAAGCCACCGCAGGCCGGGTTGCTGCGGCATTTCGTCACCGTCGCCGAGGCGACCGGGCTACCGGTCGTCATCTACGACATCCCCGGCCGGACCGGGGTCCCGGTGGCGTCGGAGACTCTGGTGCGGTTGGCCGAACACCCGCGTATCGTCGCGGTCAAGGACGCTAAGGACGATCTGCCCGCATCCTCCTGGGTGCTGGCGCGGACCGGTCTGGCGTATTACTCCGGCACCGACGCGCTCAACCTGCCGTTGCTGTCCATCGGGGCCTGCGGAGTCATCAGTGTTGTCGGGCACGTGGCCGCACCCGCGATCCGTGCCATGATCGAGGCCTTCGGGGCCGGTGAGGTGGGTCGGGCGATCGCGCTGCATCAGGGCTTGCTGCCCGCGTATGAAGGAATGTTCCGCAGCCAGGGCGTGATCCTGGCCAAGGCCGCGCTGCGGCTGGCCGGGCTGCCCGCGGGGCCGGTCCGGCCACCGTTGGTGGACGCCGCTCCCGCCGAGGTCGCGCGGCTGCGGGCGGACCTCGCCGAGGCGGTCCTCGACGTCGCCGGGCCACCGGGCGCGCCGGCCGGCGCCTTGTCCGGGCCCGCCTTGTCCGGGCCCGCCTCGTCCGGGCCCGCCTCGTCCGGGCCCGCCTCGTCCGTCGGACTGGCCGTCGCCGCGGCGGGTGAGGTCTCATGAGCCATCCGCATCCCGACCTCGGCCCGCCGCCGCCGCTGCGCGCGGACGGCCTGCGGATCATCCCGCTCGGTGGGGTCGGGGAGATCGGTCGCAACATGACCGTCTTCGAACACGCCGGCCGGCTGCTGATCGTGGACTGCGGGGTGTTGTTCCCGGAGGACGTCCAGCCGGGGATCGACCTGATCCTGCCCGACTTCACCGCCATCCGGGATCGCCTCGACGACATCGAGGCGGTGATCCTCACCCACGCACACGAGGATCACATCGGGGCGGTGCCCTACCTGCTGCGGGAACGGCGTGACATCCCGCTGATCGGCACCCGGCTCACCCTGGCGCTGATGAACGCGAAGCTCGCCGAGCACCGCGTCAAGGCGGTCACTCAGGAGATCCGGGAGGAGGAGCGGCACGCCTTCGGGCCGTTCGAGTGCGAGTTCTTCGCGGTCAACCACTCCATCCCGGACGCCGTGGCCGTGGCCATCCGCACCGAGGCCGGGCTCGTCCTGCACACCGGCGACTTCAAGATGGACCAGCTGCCGCTCGACGGCCGGCTGACCGACCTGGGGGGCTTCGCGCGGCTCGGCCGCGAGGGTGTGGACCTGCTGCTGTCCGACTCGACCAATGCCGAGGTGCCCGGGTTTGTCACCTCCGAGCGGGAGATCGCCCCGGTGCTCGACGGAGTCTTCCGCGAGGCGACCCGCCGGATCATCATCGCCTGCTTCGCCAGCCATGTGCACCGGGTGCAGCAGGTGCTCGACGCGGCCGAGGAGCACGGTCGGTCGGTCTGCTTCGTGGGCAGGTCGATGGTCCGCAACATGGGAGTGGCCCGCGACCTCGGGTTGCTGCAGGTGCCACCGGGTCTGATCGTCGACGCCCGGGACGTGGACGCGCTGCCGGACCGCAACATCTGCCTGATCTCCACGGGCTCCCAGGGGGAGCCGCTCTCGGCCCTGTCCCGGATGGCCAACCGGGATCACCAGATCCGCATCCAGGCCGGCGACACGGTCGTGCTCGCCTCCAGCCTCATCCCCGGCAACGAGAACGCGGTGTTCCGGGTGATCAACGGGCTGACCCGCTACGGCGCCAAGGTCGTTCACAAGGGCGTGGCGAAGGTGCACACCTCGGGTCACGCCCCGGCGGGCGAGCTGCTCTACGTCCTGAACGCCACCAGGCCGTCCAACGTCATGCCGGTCCACGGCGAATGGCGGCACCTGCGGGCCCACGCTAAGCTCGCCGAGGCGACCGGGGTGCCCCCGGACCACGTGGTGCTCGCCGAGGACGGCATGGTCATCGACCTGCTCGACGGCCGGGCGCGGATCACCGGCGTTGTTCCCTGCGGCTATGTCTACGTCGACGGCGCCGCGGTCGGGGACGTCGGTGAGCCGAGCCTGAAGGACCGCCGGATCCTCGGCGAGGAGGGTTTCATCACGATCACCGTCGTGGTGGACGCCGCGGCGGGCAAGGTCGTCGTCGGCCCGGATCTCTCTGCCCGCGGTTTCTCCGATGCGCCGGGCACCTTCGACTCCGTCTCCAAACTGGTCAGCGACGGGCTGGTGGACGCGATGCGCACCGGGATGAACGATCTGACGGCCCTGCAGCAGCTCGTGCGGCGCACGGTCGGTCGCTGGGTCAACGAGAACTACCGGCGCCGCCCGATGATCGTTCCGGTGGTTCTCGAGGTCTGAGGCGTTGCGGCGCGCCCGGTTCGTCGGGGTTGCCAGTACTCGGGCACGCTCGTGTGTACCGTTTCGACGGTGGCCACACGGACCAGTGGCGCGCGGACGCGTGCGCAGACGGAGACGGCCACGTCCCGGCCGGGGGGCGGTGGTGGGCGTCAAGGCACCTCGCGGGGTGAAGGTACCCCGCGAGGCGGCGGTCAGGGCGGCCAGGCACGCGCATCGACGGCGGCTGGCCGGTCGGGCAGCTCCGGCCGGTCGGGCGGCTCCAGCCGGTCAGGCGGCTCCGGCCGGTCAGGCGGGTCCCGCGCGGCCGGCCGCGGTAGGACACCGGCCCGTCCACCGGCCCGGGCGAGTCGCCCCCCGCTGTCGCTGCTGATCGGCCAGACAGTCGTCAAGAGCGTCTACCGGCTGTGGATGGGCGCGGCGACGGCGCTGGGCACCGTGCTGCGCCGGGCCGGCCGGGGCGCCCGTGAGCTGCACATCGATCCAGGGCACCGGCGTGACGGGCTCGGCCTGACCGCGTTCGGCGGGGCGATCCTGGCCGGCGCCTCGGTGTGGTTCTCCGCCGCCGGGCCGCTGGGGAGGTACGTGGCCGCGGTCCTGGAGCTGCTGGTCGGCGCCGGCGCCTGGGCACTGCCGCTGTTCGGCCTGGGCGCCGCGTGGCGGCTGGTCCGGTCCCCGACCGATCCGGGCAGCCGGGGCCGGGTGGTGATCGGGTGGACGGCGGTCGCCGTCGGTCTGCTCGGCATGGTGCACATCGCTCGTGGCCTGCCCGACTTCTCGGACGGCGTCGCCCGGATGCGGGCGGCCGGTGGCTTCGTCGGGCTGCTCGGTGGCCTCCCGCTGGCCAGCGCGGTGACGCCGTACGTCGCCGTTCCGCTGCTGCTGCTGCTGACGTTCTTCGGCGTTCTCGTCATCACGGCGACCCCTGTCCGCCAGGTGCCCGAGCGGCTCGGTGAGCTCGTCGATCGGCTCACCATCGGGGTGCGCGGTCCCGCCCGGGACGCCGGCGAGTACGACGAGGACGAGGACTTCCGCGACGACCCCGAGGACGATTCGGAGCTGTCCGACGGCCTGCTCGCGGCCGGGGCGGCGGGTACGGGCCGGCGTCGGCGCGGCGGTCAGGCGACCCCGCCCGGGGGAACGCCCCCGGGTGATGGCGAGGTCTTCGACGTCGCCGATGCCGCCCGGCCGCCCGCCGGGGACCTCGCCCTCGACCTGTTCGGCGAGCTCGCCGGCCCGGAGGCGGACACCGGCTACGTGACTACGGCCCCCGATCCGGGCGGTGCGGCCGCCGGTGGCGGGGAACCGGTAGCGGGGGCCGCCTCCGGTCCGCCGCGCAGGGCCCGGACCCGGACAGCCCGGGCGACCGCGGGTGCGGCGGACACCGCGACCGGTGTCCCCGGTCCGGGTTCCGCGGACTTCGGCGGCGAGATCGAGCATCTGGTCCCCCCGGCCGACGGTGACTACCGGCTGCCGTCGCCGACCCTGCTGCGCTCCGGTACGCCGCCCAAGGCCCGCTCGGCCGCGACCGACGGGGTGATCGCCTCGCTGACCGACGTGTTCGCCCAGTTCAAAGTGGACGCCCAGGTGACCGGCTTCACCCGGGGACCGACGGTCACCCGCTACGAGGTCGAGCTCGGTGCCGCGGTCAAGGTCGAGCGGATCATCCAGCTCACGAAGAACATCGCGTACGCGGTGAAGAGCCCGGACGTGCGGATCATCAGTCCGATCCCGGGCAAGAGCGCGGTCGGTATCGAGATTCCCAACACCGACCGGGAGTTGGTGTCGCTCGGCGACGTCCTGCGCAGCGGGGAGGCGACCGGCAACCCGCATCCGCTGGTTGTCGGTCTCGGCAAGGACATCGAGGGCGGCTACGTGCTCGCCAACCTGGCCAAGATGCCGCACATCCTCATCGCCGGGGCGACCGGAGCCGGCAAGTCGACGTGTATCAACACCCTCATCACCTCGGTGCTGGCCCGGGCCACCCCTGACCAGGTGCGCATGGTGCTGGTGGACCCCAAGCGGGTCGAGCTGACGAACTACCAGGGTATTCCCCATCTGATCACGCCGATCATCACGAATCCCAAGAAGGCGGCCGATGCGCTGCAATGGGTCGTGAAGGAGATGGAGAACCGGTACGAGGACCTCGCCGCGTGCGGGGTGCGTCACGTCGACGACTTCAACCGCAAAGTGCGTAACGGTGAGATCGCTGCCCCGCCGGGATCCGAACGTGTCTACGTGCCCTACCCCTACATCCTGGCCATCGTCGACGAGCTCGCCGACCTGATGATGGTGGCGCCGCGCGACGTCGAGGACTCTATCTGCCGGATCACCGCCATGGCCCGGGCGGTGGGCATCCACCTGGTGCTCGCCACCCAGCGGCCCTCCGTCGACGTGGTGACCGGCCTGATCAAGGCGAACGTGCCGTCCCGGCTCGCCTTCGCGACGGCGTCGTTGGCGGACAGCCGGACGATCCTCGACCAGGCCGGCGCGGAGAAGCTCGTCGGCCTGGGGGACGCGCTCTTCCTGCCGATGGGAGCGGGCAAACCCGCCCGTATCCAGGGTGCCTTCGTTTCCGAGGACGAGATCGCGG
Source organism: Frankia sp. CeTa3Moorea (assembly GCF_978021225.1). Classification (NCBI taxonomy): domain Bacteria; kingdom Bacillati; phylum Actinomycetota; class Actinomycetes; order Frankiales; family Frankiaceae; genus Frankia; species Frankia sp. CeTa3Moorea. The sequence continues at coordinate 32,809 of NZ_CDXDOR010000046.1, forward strand.
CCATCGTCGACCACACGAAGGAACAGGCGCCGCCGGCGTTCCGGGAGGACGTGTTCGACGCTGGCGGCGAGGCCAGGAAGGAGATCGACGAGGAGATCGGAGACGATCTGCAGCTCTTCCTGCAGGCCGTCGAGCTCGTGGTGAGCACGCAGTTCGGCTCCACCTCGATGCTGCAGCGCAAGCTGCGGGTCGGGTTCGCGAAGGCCGGGCGGCTGATGGACCTGATGGAGAGCCGGGGCATCGTCGGCGCGAGTGAGGGCTCGAAGGCGCGTGACGTGCTGGTCATGCCGGACGAGTTGGAGGGTCTGCTCATAACCCTGCGTAACGGATGAGGAAGCCTCCGATGGAACGTCCCCGCTTTCAGCGCCGGGGGACGCGCCGTAAACTGAAGGCCTCGCGTCCACGGTAGGCGGAAAAGACGGTTGCGGAGGTTCGCTCATGCAGTCCGTGGACGGTCCGCAGCCGCGGGACAGCGTCGGGTCCATCCTGGCGGCGGCACGGCGTGACCGCGGTCTCACGGTCTCCCAGGTCAGCGAGCGCACCCGGGTCAGGGCGGGTCTGATCGATCAGATCGAGCAGGACGACTTCTCGCAGTGCGGCGGCACGGTGTATGCCCGCGGGCATCTGCGCAGCATCGCCACCACCCTCGGGCTCGATCCCGGGCCGGTGCTGGCGGCCTACGACGCCTCGCACGAGCACCAGACCGGCCCGTTGATGATCGTCCCCTCGGCCGAGTTCGATCCGCTGCGCGGGGAGTCCCGCCGGCGGCGCGACGGGTTCCGGTGGGGTCCGGCAATGATCGTTTCGCTGGTCGTGGTGTGTGTCATCGCGGCTCTCGCGCTGCTGCTGCCAGGTTCCTCCGATTCCTCGGACGACAGGGCCGCGCCGGGGCCGGGCGGGGCCGTGGGGCTCACCCCGACCGTGAGCGTCCCGCCGGCCTCGACGAGCCCGGCCGCTCCCACCGCGACCACGCCCGCGCCGACAGGGGTGAACGTCGTCCTGGCGGTACGCGGCGCGCAGAGCTGGCTGGAGGTGCGCGACGACGCCGAGCAGGTCCTGCTCTCCCAGCTCCTGCAGTCCGGCGACAGCCGGACGGTGACGGCGTCGGGGGCCCTGCACATCAAGGTGGGCAATGCCGGTGCGGTCGATGTGTCATGTAACGGCAGGAGCCTCGGGGCGCCGGGCGGACCCGGGCAGGTCGTGACGATCCGGGTGAGCGCCGCCGCTTCCGGCGCCTGCGAGGTCGGCGACGAACAGCGTAGCGGTCTCGTGGCCGCGCCACCGCCCGCGCCGGCCCCGGTAGCCTGACCTGGTGTCCACACGTCTCCATCGCCGGGTAGCTCTGATCACGCTCGGTTGTTCCCGGAACGAGGTGGATTCGGAGGAGCTGGCCGCTCGGCTCGGCGCGGACGGGTGGGAGCTCGTCTCCGACGCCGCCGACGCCGACGCCGTGCTCGTCAACACCTGCGGATTCGTCGACGCGGCGAAGAAGGACTCCATCGACGCCCTGCTTGCGGCGGACGACCTGCGGGCCGGTGGCGGTCCGTCCGGTCCCGCGGACGGCGCCGGCCCGGGTCCGCGCGCGGTGGTGGCCGTGGGCTGCCTGGCCGAGCGGTACGGAACCGAGCTCGCCGAGAGTCTGCCCGAGGCGGACGCGGTCCTCGGATTCGATGCCTATCCGAACATCGCCACGCACCTCGCGGCCGTGCTGGCCGGTACCCCGGTGCCCGCGCACTCCCCGCGTGACCGGCGGACGATGCTGCCGATCACCCCGGTGGACCGGGCCGCGCCCGCTCTCCCGCCGGGCGCGGTGCCCGCCGGAGCCGTTCCGCTGCGCCGGCGGTTGACGACCGGGCCGGTCGCCGTCCTGAAGATCTCCAGCGGGTGTGACCGGCGCTGCGCCTTCTGCGCGATCCCGTCGTTCCGCGGCTCCCACGTCTCGCGGTCGCCCGATGACGTGCTCGCCGAGGCCGAATGGCTGGCCGGTCAGGGTGCCCGCGAGCTGGTCCTGGTCAGCGAGAACTCCACCTCCTACGGCAAGGACCTCGGGGATCTGCGCGCGCTGGAGAAGCTGCTGCCGCAACTCGCGGCGGTGTCGGGCATCGTCCGGGTGCGCACGGTCTACCTGCAGCCCGCCGAGATGCGTCCGTCGCTGCTCGAGGTGCTGCTGACCACTCCGGGCCTCGCGCCCTATCTCGATCTGTCCTTCCAGCACGCGAGCCCGCCGGTGCTGCGCCGGATGCGCCGCTTCGGCGGCAGTGGGCACTTCCTCGACCTGCTCGCCCGCGCCCGCGCGCTGGCGCCCGACCTGGGGGCGCGATCCAACGTCATCGTCGGGTTCCCGGGGGAGACCCCCGAGGATGTCGACATCCTCACGGAGTTCCTCGAGGCCGCCGAGCTCGACGCCGTCGGCGTGTTCGGCTACTCCGACGAGGAGGGTACCGAGGCCGCCGGGCTGACGGGCAAGATCCCCGATGAGCTGATCGAGCGTCGGCGGGTACGCGTCACCGACCTCGTCGAGCAGCTGACCGCCGCCCGGGCGGACGCGCGGATCGGCTCCCGGGTACAGGTTCTGGTGGAGGAGGTCGCCGGTGGTCTGGCCACCGGCTGCGCCGCCCACCAGCAGGCGGAGGTCGACGGTGGCTGCGCCGTGCGACTGTCCCCGGGCGGCGCGGCGGATGACGGGCCGGAGCGCCTCGGGGTGGGGG
>NZ_CDXDOR010000047.1:0-33860 GCF_978021225.1 Frankia sp. CeTa3Moorea
GCCGACGGCGTGGGGCTGGCGGCGGCGGGGGAGGGCACCGAGGTCGGGGTCGTGCTCGACGCGACCCCCTTCTACGCCGAGAGTGGCGGCCAGGAGCCCGACCTCGGTCGGCTGCGCTTCGACGGCGGCGAGGTCGAGGTGCTCGACGTCCAGCGGCCCGTGCCCGACCTGGTCCTGCACCGGGTGCGGGTGCTCGGCGGCGAGCTGCGGCTTGGCGCGGAGGTGTTCGCGGAGGTGGATGCCGATCGTCGCCGCGCGGTCTCCCGGTCGCACACCGCCACCCATCTCGTGCACACCGCGTTCCGTCGCGCGCTGGGCGAGGGCGCGACCCAGGCCGGTTCGCTGAACTCCCCGGGCCGGCTGCGGTTTGACTTCCACGCCCTTGGCGCGGTGCCGCCGTCGGTGCTCGCCGACGTCGAGGACGAGATCAACGAGGTCGCCCTGCGTGACCTGCCGGTGCGGGCCTTCGTGACCACGCAGGAGGAGGCCCGCCGGCTCGGCGCGATGGCGCTGTTCGGCGAGAAGTACGGGGACGCCGTGCGGGTCGTCGATGTGGGCGACTACGCCCGCGAGCTGTGCGGTGGCACGCACGTCGCGAGCTCCGCGCAGCTCGGCGCGGTGAAGCTGCTGTCGGAGGCGTCGATCTCCGCGGGCACCCGCCGGGTCGAGGGGCTGGTTGGCCTCGACGCCTTCCGCTACCTGGCGCGCGAGCATCTCCTGGTGTCGCAGCTGTCCACCGCGCTGAAGGCCCGTCCGGACGAGCTGGTGGACCGGGTCACCGACATCGTCGGCCGGCTGCGCGACGCCGAGCGGGAGCTGGAACGACTGCGGGCCGCCGCGGTGCTCGCCGGGGCCGGGGCGCTGGCCGAGGGTGCCGAGGAGGTGGCTGGCGTCGCCGTGGTCACCGCCGAGGTGCCCGCCGGCACCGCCCCCGACGACGTGCGGCTGCTGGCGCTGGACGTGCGTGGGCGGCTGGCCGGGCGGCCCGCCGTCGTCGCCGTGGCCAAGGCCGACGGGTCGTCGATCGTCGTGGTGACCGACGACGCCGCGCGCGGCCGGGGGCTGCGCGCCGGTGACCTGGTGCGGCAGTCCTGGGCGAGCCTGGGTGGCAAGGGCGGCGGCAAGCCGGACGTGGCCCAGGGTGGCGGGGGGGACCCACAGCTGGTGCCGGCGGTGTTTGCCAGGCTGCGGGGGCTGGTGGCCGAGCACGCCTCGCGGTGAGCGGCTCGGGCTTCCGGCCCGGGGATTCTCGGCCCGGGGATTCTCGGCCCGGGGTGCGGATCGGGGTCGACGTCGGCTCGGTGCGGGTCGGGGTCGCCGCTAGCGACCCCGGCGGCGTGCTCGCGGTTCCGGTGACTACCCTGGCCAGGGATAGACGGGGCAATGCGGACATCGATCAGCTTGTCCTCATCGTCCGGGAGCGGCAGGCTGTAGAGGTCGTGGTCGGCCTGCCCAGACAGATGTCCGGGCAGGAAGGCCGGGCGGTCCGGCTGGTGCGGCAGTACGCCGAGGTACTCGCCGAGCGGATCGCACCCGTCCCCGTGCGTTTTGTGGACGAGCGGCTCACCACGGTTGCGGCTCATCGCAGGATGGCCGAGCGTGGCGTTCGTTCGCGTGCCCGCCGGAGTCTCGTGGATCAGGAGGCAGCCGTGCAGATCCTGCAGCACGACCTGGACAGCCGCCGGGGGAGCGGCGCGCCTGGCGCGATCGGGTGTGCCGCCCCGGTCACGGGTCCGGACGGCGTGGTCCGGGCTCCGGGAGACGACCCCCGGGCCCCGGGCGGTGCCGTCCCGCCGTCGGGCGAGAGGTGACCGGCGGCGACCTCGACGAGATACTCGACGAGGACCCCTACTCGCGTCGCCGTCGGGCCCGCCAGCGCGATGATCGTTACCTGGATGATCGTTACCCGGCTGATCGCTACGCCGACGATCAGTACCCGGACGACCGTGCCGGGGTCGGCTGGGACCACCGCGCCTGGGACGACGGCGGCGGCTGGGACGAGCCCGATCCCGACGGCGGCCGGCGCGGTCGCGCGCTGCCGAAGCTCATCGCGGTGCTCGTCGTGGTCGCCGCCCTGCTGGGACTGGGGATCTACGGCGTGGGGAAGGTCGTCGGGCACATCTCGACCGGCGAGCCCGCCGACTACTCCGGCTCCGGTGAGGGCATCGCGGTGGTCCAGATCCCGGCCGGGGCGAGCACTCGCGAGATCGCCGGGGAGCTGCACGACGCGAACGTGACCGCGAGTGTCGCCGCGTTTGTCAAGGCCGCCGCCGCGAACCCGAAGTCGCTGGGCATCCAGCCGGGCACCTACCGTCTGCACACCAGGATGAGCGCCGCCGCGGCGCTCGAGGCCCTGCTCGACCCGGCCTCGTCCGCGCCGTTCAAGTTCGTCATCAAGGAGGGCATGACCGTCCGTGAGGTCCTCACGGCACTGCATGAACGCCTCCCGGGCACGTCGATGGCGGGCCTGGAGGCGATCGCGAAGAACCCCACCCAGCTGGGCCTGCCGTCCTACGCGCCGCCGAACCTGCTGGAGGGCTATCTTTTCCCGTCCACCTACGACCTCGTGCCCGGGGCCACGCCCGAGCAGCTGCTGCGCTCCTTCGTCGACCGCTTCAAGCGGGAGACCGCGGCGATCGATCTGGAGGGCAGGGCCGCCGCGATCGGGGTCCTGCCGAAGGACATCGTCACCATCGCCTCGATCATCGAGAAGGAGGTGGCCAACCGCGACGAGGGTCCGAAGGTGGCCCGGGTGATCTACAATCGGCTCAAGGACACGTCGGGGAGATTCGGCCGGCTCGACATGGACTCGACCACCCGCTACGCCACGGACGGGTACGAGGGGCCGTTGACCAGGGAACAACTCTCCCAGAACAACCCGTACAACACACGGGCCGTGAAAGGGTTGCCGCCGGGCGCAATCTCCAACCCCGGCGTCTGGGCGCTGCGGTCGGCGCTGGAACCGGCCGACGGATCGTGGTTTTATTTCGTCTCCATGCCGCAGAGCAAGGTGACGGTCTTCGCCACCACGGAGCGGGAGTGGGAGCAGGCAGAGGCCCAGTACCGGCGTGAAGGGGGCCGTGAGTAGTGCGAGGGAAGCCGCGAGCATGAGGCCGCGAGTATGAGGAGGGCCCGGTAGTGCCGGAGATCGTTCCCGCCGGCACGGCCCCGGCCCGCAGCCGGCCCCCTGAGTGCCATCGTCGGCCCGTGGAACCGTCGGCGACCGTCGCGGCTACCGCGTCGCCGTCGAGCCCTGCCCGCGCCGCCGTGCTCGGGGCACCGGTGGGCCATTCGCTCTCCCCGGTGCTGCATGCCGCCGCCTACGCCAGGCTCGGTCTCGCGGTGACGTACACCGCCGTGCACTGCGACGAGACCGGGCTCGCCGCGATACTCACCCGGGTCCGCACGGATCCGGACTGGGTCGGGCTGTCCCTGACCATGCCGCTCAAGACCGTCGCGCTCGACCTGCTCGACGAGGTGGACGCGACGGCGGCGGTCATCGGCGCCGTCAACACGGTCGTCGTCGGGCCCGCCGGTCGGTTGCGTGGCTACAACACCGACGTGGACGGCATCAGCATGGCGCTGCGCCGGGTGATGCGCGGCGCGGTCCCGTGCCAGCCGCTCGTACTCGGTGCCGGTGGCACGGCCCGCGCCGCGGTCGCGGCGGTTGCCGCGGCGGGCTGCACCCGCCTCGGCGTCGTCGCCCGCCGGCCCGCCGCCGTGGCGGAGGTGGCGGAGATCGGGTCGCGGCTGGGCGTCGAGGTCACCGCGCTGCCCTGGGATCTGCTGGCCGCGGGCCTGCCTGCCGGCCCGGATCTGGTCATCTCCACCACGCCCGCCGGCGCGACCGACGGGCTCGCCACCAGACCGTGGTCGCCAGCCTGTCAGCTCGTAGAACTGCTCTATCATCCCTGGCCCACGGCGCTGGCCGCCGCGGCCTACCGGGCCGGTGCCCGGGTCGCAGGTGGCCTGGAGATCCTCGCCGCCCAGGCCGTGGGGCAGGTCGAGCACTTCACCGGGCAGGTGGTTCCCGCCAGCGTTCTGCTGGCCGCGGGCCAGGCCGCGCTGGACGAGCGGGCGCAGGCGGACAGGCCCCCGGCGGTGCCGGCGGTGGAGGTCGGCGTGCCGGCCGGCCATGGTTTCGCGGGGAGCGGTCCCCGCGGCCGCGGCGGACCTGCCGGCGGGTAGCGGTGCCGGGAGTGGTGCCGGGCGGCGCGCTCAGCATGTTGATCGCCCTTCCGGCGCTCGCCGCCTTGCCGTTCGGTCGCCGGGTCGTGGCCGGCGTGCCGGCAGTGCCCGGGGAGGCCCCGCACCGGGAGGTGCCCGGGGCGGTGGCGCTCGGTGCCGTGACGGTGCTGGTCGCCACGGCCGTGACCGTCGCCCTGCACGATCATCCGAGCTGGTTGCCGGCCTACGTGTACCTGGCGGTCGTCGGGGTCTGGCTGGCCGTGATCGATCTTCGGGTGCACCGCCTGCCCGACCATCTGGTACTGCCGTCCTACCCGGTGCTTGCCGGGCTGTTCGGCCTCGCCGCGCTGGTCACCGCCGAGCCCGACCGTCTGCTGCGCGCCGGGGTGGCGGCCGCCGCCGTCTGGATGATCTTCCTGGGGGTGCATTGCCTGCCGAGGGCGGGACTCGGGCGCGGCGATGTCAAGGTGTCCGGCCTGCTGGGCGGTGCGCTGGGCTGGCTCGGCTGGCCGAGTGTGGTGTTCGGGCTGTTCGCCGGCGTCGTCCTCGGGGGGCTCTGGGTAAGCGCGCTGCTGGTGGCGGGCCGGGTCGGCCGGCATGACCGCATCGCCTACGGTCCCTTTCTGCTTGCCGGGACGCTGCTCGCCGTCCTCGGCCGCGCCGGCTGATCTCGGTTGTTCTACTTGATCAATATTATTTTGTTTAATCCCAATCATCCTATTTGATCCTGATAGTTCCGTTTGATTCCGGTCGTCCTGCCTGATCGCGGTCGTGACCTGGGCGGTGAGCGTGAAAGACTGGAGTCATGGTGCGTTGGCTGACGGCGGGGGAGTCCCATGGTCCCGCCCTGGTGGCGACGGTCGAGGGGCTGCCCGCCGGGATCCGGATAACCAGTTTCGACATCTCCGCCGAGCTGGCCCGCCGCCGGCTCGGGCACGGTCGCGGCGCGCGGATGAGCTTCGAGCGTGACGAGGTCGAGCTGCTCGGCGGAGTCCGCCACGGCGTCACTCTCGGCGGCCCGGTCAGCGTGGTCGTCCGCAACACCGAGTGGCCCAAGTGGGAGCGGGTCATGTCGCCCGACCCGGTCGATCCGGCGGCGCTGGCGGGCCTGAGCCGCGCAGCCCCGCTGACCCGGCCCCGGCCCGGCCACGCCGATCTCGCCGGCATGCAGAAGTACGGGTTCGACGACGCCCGGCCCGTGCTGGAGCGCGCCAGCGCCCGGGAGACCGCCGCGCGGGTCGCGCTCGGCACCGCGGCCAAGGCGCTGCTGCGGCAGGCATACGGCATCGAGGTGATCTCGCACGTCGTCGCGATCGGCGCGGTCGAGGTGCCCCCGGGGGTGCCCGCCCCGACGTCGCTGGCGGCGGTGGATGCGGACCCGGTCCGCTGTGCCGACCAGGCGACCAGCGTGCGGATGGTCGCCGAGATCGACGCAGCCCACGCCGACGCGGACACCCTCGGCGGCATCGTCGAGGTGCTGGCGTATGGCTGCCCGCCCGGGCTCGGCAGCTACGTGCACGGCGACCGGCGCCTCGACGCCCGGATCGCGGGCGAGCTGATGGGCATTCAGGCGATCAAGGGCGTTGAGTTCGGGGACGGTTTCACCACCGCGCGGCGGCGGGGTTCCGTGGCGCACGACGAGATCGAGCCGGCCGGTGCCGGCGGCCGGCGGGTGCGGCGGGCGACTGCCCGGGCCGGCGGGGTCGAGGGCGGCATGACCACGGGTGAGCCGTTGCGCGTGCGGGTGGCGATGAAGCCGATCTCCTCGCTGACCAGGCCGTTGTCCACGGTGGACGTGTCCACTGGCGAGGCGGCGGTCGCGATCAACCAGCGGTCCGACGTGTGCGCGGTGCCCGCGGCCGGGGTGGTGACGGAGGCGATGGTCGCCCTCGTGCTCGCCGGCGCGGCGCTGGAGAAGTTCGGGGGGGACTCGGTGGAGGAGACCCGGCGCAATTACGAGGGGTACCTGAAGTCCCTGGTCATCCGCTGATCGGCGGCGGGAATCGGCAGGCGGCGAAGACAGAGGATCATCGTGGGGGAGCCGGCGACGGACGCGTGGGCGGGGCCGATGGCCTGGACGGGGCCGATGGTGGTGCTGGTCGGAGCGCCCGGAGCGGGGAAGACGACGGTGGGCACCCAACTGGCGCGGCGGTGGGGGGTGGGTTTCCGCGACACCGACGCCGACATCGAGGCGGCGCTCGGCACCACCGTCGCGGACATCTTTCTCGATCATGGTGAGGAGTACTTCCGGCTGGCCGAGCGCCGGGCGGTGGCGGCCGCGCTCGCGGATCATCGGGGGGTCCTGGCCCTTGGCGGGGGAGCGGTGCTCGACGCCGAGACCCGGACCCTGCTGGCCGGGCAGCGGGTCGTCTATCTTGAGGTGGGAGTTTCCGACGCGGTGCGGCGGGTGGGCCTCGCCCGGGACCGTCCACTGCTGGTCGAGGGGCCCCGCACGCGGCTCGCCGCCCTGCTCAGGGCACGCCGGCCGCTCTACGCCGAGGTGGCGACGGTGGTCATCGACACCGCGGGGCACGAGCCGGACGAGGTGACCGATCAGGTGGCGGCGGCACTGGGCCCGCTGCTCGCGGCGGGCAGCGGACCGGGCGAGGCGGCGGATGCCGCAGGGGGCAGCGAGGCGGCGGATGCCGCAGGGGGCAGACGGTGAGTATGCAGGTGAAGGCCTCCGACATCGTGCGGATCCCGGTACGGCCGGGCGGCGGGCGTCCCTACGACGTCGTGCTCGGGGCGGGCCTGCTCGGCGAGCTCGCCGAGGTCGTCGCCGGGCGGACCCGCGCCGCGGTGATCCATCCCGGGGCGTTGCGGGCCACCGCGGACGCCGTCGTCGCCGACCTGCGGGAGAACGCGGGCGTGGAGGCGCACGCCATCGAGGTGCCCGACGGCGAGGAGGCCAAGCAGCTGCGGATCGCCGGCTTCTGCTGGGACGTGCTCGGCCGGATCGGCTTTACCCGGGACGACGTGGTGATCGGCCTCGGCGGCGGCACCGTGACGGACCTGGCCGGGTTCGTCGCCGCGAGCTGGCTGCGCGGGGTGGACGTCGTCCAGGTGCCGACCACCGTGCTCGGCATGGTCGACGCGGCGGTCGGCGGGAAGACCGGCATCGACATCGACGCGGGCAAGAACCTGGTCGGGGCGTTCCACCAGCCGCTCGGCGTGCTGTGCGATCTGGCGGCGCTGGAGTCCCTGCCGGCCGTCGAGGTACGCGCCGGGCTCGCCGAGGTCGTCAAGACCGGTTTCATCGCCGACGCGGCGATCATCGATCTGCTCGACGCCGATCCGACCGGCGCCGCGCATCTGCCCGAGCTGATCGAGCGGTCCATCCGGGTCAAGGCCGAGGTGGTCTCCGGCGATCCGCGGGAGGACGGCCGGCGGGAGATCCTCAACTATGGTCACACCCTCGGTCATGCCATCGAGAAGGTCGAGCACTTCAGCTGGCGGCACGGCGCGGCGATCTCGGTGGGCATGGTGTTCGCGGCGGAGCTGTCCCGGCTTGTCGTCGGCCTCGACGATGCCACCGCCGACCGGCACCGCGAGCTGCTGACCCGCATCGGCCTGCCGGTGACCTACCGGGGCGACCGGTGGGCGGCGCTGCTCGACGCGATGCGGGTCGACAAGAAGGCACGGGGACGGCGGATGCGTTTCGTCGGCCTCGAGGCGCAGGGCCGCACCGTCATCCTGGACAATCCGGACGCTGGCCTGCTAATCGCGGCGTTCACCACCGTCGCCGAGGATCGGTAGACTCGTCGCGGCGGTTTGTAGGATCGCCGCCACGTCCGCGCCCGGTGTCCGCGCCCGGTGCGTTCGCCCGGTGGCGGGCCCGGAAGCGGCCTGAGGATGGGGAAGCGGCCTGGGATGGCCTGGGGAGAGAGCACCGCGGTCCTCGCACGAGGGTCCGGGTAATGACCACACCCGCCGTCGGCGTACGGCGATGGAAACGGAGAACGCGCGCAGTGGCGACCACCAACGACCTGAAGAACGGCATGACGCTCGACATCGACGGGGTGCTGTGGAACGTCGTCGGCTTCCAGCACGTCAAGCCGGGTAAGGGTGGGGCGTTCGTCCGCACGACCCTGAAGAACGTGCTCACCGGGAAAGTCGTCGACCGCACCTTCAACGCCGGGGTCAAGGTCGACGTCGCGACCGTCGACCGCCGCGAGATGACCTACCTCTACCGGGACGGTGCCGATTTCGTCTTCATGGACAGCGAGTCCTACGATCAGATCCCGATCCCGCCGGATGTCGTCGGCGGGACGGCCGACTACATGCTGGAGAACACCGTGGCCACCGTCGCGCTGCACGACGGCGCCCCGCTCTACGTCGAACTGCCGGCCAGCGTCGAGCTGACTATTTCGCAGACCGACCCGGGGGTGCAGGGCGATCGCTCGACCGGCGGGACGAAGCCGGCCACTCTGGAGACGGGCGCCACCATCAACGTGCCGCTGTTCATCACCAGCGGGGAAAAGGTCAAGGTCGACACGCGTGACGGCCGGTACCTGGGCCGGGTGACGAGCTGAGCGCCAGGTCCAAGGCCCGTAAACGGGCACTGGACATCCTCTACGAAGCGGACGTGCGCGCGAGCGCCGTGCCGGAGATCCTCGCTGCCCGGCTGGCCCAGTCCGATCCACCGGTGTCGGAATACGCCGTCGAGCTGGTCGAGGGGGTCATCGAGCACCGCGGGGAGATCGATGAGCGGATCGCCCGGTACGCCGAGGGTTGGACGTTGGAGCGGATGCCCCCGGTCGACCGCAACATTCTGCGGATCGCCGTGCTGGAACTGCTCTGGCGTCCCGACGTCCCGGATCGGGTCGCCATCGACGAAGCCGTGGAACTGGCGAAGAACCTCTCCACCCACCGGTCGCCGGCGTTCGTCAACGGGCTGCTCGCGAGTCTGGTCGAGGGGAAGAGCCCGGCCACCACGGCCGAGTCGACCGGACGAGGATCGGCGGTGGATTCCATTCCCGGCCAGCCGTCGTAGCGGCGGTCTACCGGGGTTGCCGGGTTGCCCGGTTACCCTGCTGCCAGGTTACCGGGAGGGAACCGGGATCGGCGTTCCCGGTACGTCGCCCAGGCGACGTACCGGGTCCTTCCCCGGATACGTGTGCCGCGGGTGGCGCGGATGCGAGCCGGCGGACTGTGGTACCGGTACCGCGGTACCGGTACCGCGGTACCGGAGCGAGGCTAGACGTCGGTCGCCGCGGCGTCCGCGCCCTGCTCCGGAGACAGCACGCCCCAAGAGACGAGCTGCTCGGTGAGCTTGCTCGGCGAGGTGTCGTAGATCACCGCGAGCGAGCGCAGGTCCTCGTACCGGATCGAGAGCACTCGGCCGTTGTAGTCGCCGCGCTGGCTCTGAATGGTCGCCGCGTACCGGGCGAGCGGACCGCCCTGCTCCTTGGGAACCTGGGAGAGACGCTCGAGGTCGAGAACGATCCGGGGAGACTGCTCCAGCGGAGCGACGGTGGAACCCTCGGGAAGAAGCTCCCCCACCGGAACGCCGTAGAATTCCGCGAGCTCGGAGAGGCGCTGCACGGTGACGGCGCGGTCCCCACGTTCGTAGGAACCCACGACGACGGCTTTCCACCGACCGTGCGACTTCTCTTCGACGCCATGAAGCGAGAGCCCCTGCTGGGTGCGTATCGCGCGCAGCCGAGCACCGAGCGCCTTCGCATAGTCGGACATCGGAGTGCCCACTCCTGTCGTGGTCGATCAGTTGGAACCGGGGCTCGTGCCGCCGGCGGTTACCGATAGTAGTGCCCGCCGGGTTGACGCTCGACACCCGGGGGGTCGTGTCGCCTCTTTCTTTGTACCACTTTCTGTAGCCCCCTGGTTGCGCTCTATGCCTGAGCGGTGGGAACTTCCGGGTGCCGCCACCGCTGTGGCGACGGCGTCGAACCCAGTGACAAGTAGTGACAACATGATGCTGCGTGGTTGGCCCGGCAATAACGTCCCGCGCTGTCCGGACCGGTGGGCGACCCGTCGTCGCGCTGGGCGCCAGGGGCGCCGGCGTCCGGAGGCGAGACCCTCACACGTCCTGAGGGCCCTGGTAACGTCGCTGGGACCACTCCTTTAAGGACCGTCCCGTGAGGCGGGGAAGGAGGGATGCCGCGTGGCTCCGGCTGCCGCGAGCGACCCCGCATCGCGCCGTCCCGGCACCGCCCGGGCAGTACTGTCCGCAGACGACATCACCCGGATCGTCAGCCGGATGGCGCATCAGATTCTCGAGAAGACCTCCGGTGGCGCCGGGGTCGTCCTGCTCGGAATACCCACCCGAGGGGTACCCCTCGCGCACCGGCTGGCACAGCGGGTGCAGGCCGTCGAGGGGGTGCGTCTCCCGGTTGGCTCCCTCGACCCGACCATGTACCGCGACGATCTGCGACTGCGCGGCGTGCGTCCCCTTGAGGTGACCGACATTCCCGAGGGTGGTGTCGACAGCCGCGTGGTGATCCTCGTCGACGACGTCCTCTACTCCGGGCGCACGGTGCGGGCGGCGCTGGACGCCCTGGCCGCCTACGGCCGGCCGCGTGCCGTCCAGCTCGCGGTCCTGGTCGACCGGGGCCATCGCGAGCTGCCGATCCGCGCCGACTACGTCGGGAAGAACATGCCGACCTCGCGCCGGGAGTCGGTGGCCGTCCGGCTGCGGGAGATCGACGGCGCCGACGGCGTACTGATCCTCTCGGCCGCCGGGGGGGACGTCGCCGACGGCGCGCCCCCCGGGAACCAGCCATGATCGGGGGGAGTGCCGTGCGGGGAGCACGAGCCGGGTTCGGGGGACGGGTGTGAACCGCCATCTCCTCTCGACCGAGGATCTCGACCGGGACGACGCGCTGCTGGTGCTGGACACCGCCGAACGGATGGCGCGGGTCGCCGAGGCGTCGGTGCGCAAACTGCCGACCCTGCGGGGCCGCACCGTCGTCAACCTGTTCTTCGAAGACTCCACCCGCACCCGCACGTCCTTCGAGGTAGCCGCCAAGAGACTGTCGGCCGATGTGATCAATTTTTCGGCGCGCGGGTCAAGCGTGTCGAAGGGCGAAAGCCTGAAGGACACGGCGCAGACCCTCGAGGCGATGGGCGCCGACGCCGTGGTCTGCCGGCATGCCGCGAGCGGCGCGCCGCACCGACTGGCCTCCTGGGTGCGCGGCAGCGTGGTGAACGCGGGAGACGGCACCCACGAGCACCCGACCCAGGCCCTGCTCGACGCCTTCACCATGCGCCGCCGGCTCGGCCGGATCGACGGCCTCGCCGTCACCATCGTCGGCGACGTGCTGCATTCCCGGGTAGCGCGATCGAACGTGTGGCTGCTCGCCACGCTGGGCGCGACGGTGACCGTCGTGGCCCCGCCGACGTTGTTGCCCCTCGGGATCTCCTCGTGGCCGGTCGAGGTGTCGTACGACCTCGACGCCGTGCTGCCCAAGAGCGACGTGGTGATGATGCTGCGGGTCCAGCGGGAGCGGATGTCCGCGGCCTTCTTCCCGACCGAACGGGAGTACAGCCGGCGCTATGGGCTGGATGCCGACCGGGCGGAGATGTTGCCCGGCCACGCCCTGGTGATGCATCCCGGCCCGATGGTACGCGGGATGGAGATCGCCTCCCGGGTCGCAGACTCCGCCCGGTCGACAGTCGTGGAACAGGTTGCGAACGGGGTGAGCGTGCGGATGGCCGTGCTGTACCTGCTGCTGGGTGGTTCCGGGGAGGTCTCATGACGACGCCCGCGGCGGAGACGCCGGGAGAGACGCCGGTGGGGACGCCGACGGGGACGCCGACGGGGACCTCCTGGGTCCTGCGGCGGGTCCGCCCGCTCGGCGGGGACCCTGTCGACGTCGTCCTCGCGGGCGGGGTGGTGGCCGCCTGGCGACCGGCCGGCTCCACGCACGCCGGGGCCGGGGGACTGCCCGCCGGCACCACCGTGCTGGGCACGGACGGGCTGATCCTGCTCCCCGGCCTGGTCGACCTGCACACTCACCTGCGGGAACCCGGCCGGGAGGACGCCGAGACGGTCGCCTCCGGCACCCGCGCCGCGGCCCTCGGTGGCTACACCACCGTGTTCGCGATGGCGAACACCAATCCGGTCGCCGACACCGCGGGGGTCGTCGAGCAGGTGTGGCGGCTCGGCCTGGATGCGGGTCACTGCGACGTCCGGCCGGTCGGCGCGGTCACCGTCGGGCTTGCCGGCGAGCGGCTCGCTGAACTCGGCGCCATGGCCTCCTCCGCGGCGGGCGTGCGGGTCTTCTCCGACGACGGGCACTGCGTGTCGGACGCGCTGCTCATGCGCCGGGCGCTGGAGTACGTCAAGGCGTTCGACGGGGTGATCGCCCAGCATGCGCAGGAACCGCGACTGACCGAGAACGCCCAGATGAACGAGGGCACGGTGGCCGCCCGGCTGGGGCTGCCGGGGTGGCCCGCGGTCGCCGAGGAGGCGATCATCGCCCGGGACGCGCTGCTGGCCGGGCACGTCGGCTCCCGGCTGCACGTCTGTCACGTCTCCACCGCCGGATCGGTGGAGATCATCCGGTGGGCCAAGGCGAAGGGCTGGAACGTCACCGCCGAGGTGACCCCGCACCACCTGCTGCTCACCGACGACCTGGTCTGCTCGTTCGACCCGGTCTACAAGGTCAACCCGCCGCTGCGCACCGCCGCCGACGTCGCCGCGCTGCGCGCCGGGCTCGCCGACGGCACGATCGACTGCGTCGCCACCGACCACGCCCCGCACGCGCTGGAGGACAAGGAGACGGAGTGGGCCGCCGCGCGTCCCGGCATGCTCGGTCTCGAGACGGCGCTGTCGGTGGTCATCGAGACGATGGTCATCCCGGGCCGGTTGGACTGGGCCGGGGTCGCCGAGCGGATGGCACTGGCCCCGGCGAGGATCGGTGGCCTGCCGCGAACCGCGACCGAGGTGTGGAGTTCCATAGCAGTGGGCGCGCCCGCGACCGTCACCCTGCTCGATCCGGCGCCGTGGCGGATGGTCGAGCCGGACGCGCTCGCCAGCCGCAGCCGCAACACGCCCTATGCGGGCCGGTCGCTGCCGGGAACGATCCGCGCCACGTTCCTGCGGGGACGGCCCACCGTGCTCGACGGGAAGATCGTATGATTGTTTCGCACGCCGTATCCCTGCAGGCCGCCGGGCCCGCCGTCGCCTTGGACCGGGCGCCGGACCGCCTGGGGCTGCACCTGCTTCTCCTGCTCGGTCTGTTGCTGGTGTTCGTCGCGGTGGTCGGTTCGATGCGACGGGCGTGGCGCAACCGGGCCGAGCGTCAGGAGGAGGACCTTCCCGAGCTGCCCGTCCCGCCGGCGGAACCGGGCACGGTGTTCGCCGCTCCGCTGCGCGGGATGTACCTCGGCACCGTCGACGCCGGGCACTGGCTGGAATGGATCGCCGCCCGCGGGCTGGGCGGGCGGGCCGGCGGCTACGTCAGCGTGTACGAGACCGGGGTGCGGGTGGACCGCCCCGGGGAGGCGTTCTGGATCCCGCGCGAGGCCGTCCGCGGTGCCCGGCTGGAGCGGGCGCACGCCGGCAAGGTTTCCGCTCCCGGGCGTCTGATCGTCATCGCGTGGTCGTTCGGCGGGCACGAGCTGGAGACCGGTTTCCGTGGCGAGGACCGCGCCCGCCAGCCCAAGGTCGTGCGCGCCGTCCACGACCTGATCGGCCCCCCGCCCGCGCATCTGGCACAGGGCGACGTCACCTCACCGCACGCGGTACCGCGGATCCGCCCGCGGATCCGCCCGCGGGCCATCGCGCCCGACCCCGGGACGGTGGGCCGGCCCGGGCAGCGACCGGGTTCCGGACAGCCGACCGAGGAGATGCCGGCGATCCGGACCGGCCCTCGGCTGCGTTCCCGGGGGGAGCGGGCCCAGGCCCGCGGCGAGCAGGCGGTGCCCGCCGACCGGCGGCCCTACGCGGAGCGGTGGCGCTCGGACCAGCGACTCCCCGATCGGCGACACCCGGATGAGGGTCACCCCGACCCGCGCCATCCCGATCAGCGGCCGGCGGATCCGGGATCGGGCCCCGGGTGGGTGCACCCGGGACAGCTTGATCAGTCTGACCCCGGCTGGTCGTCGGTCGACCCGTTGACCTCACCGCTCGGTGAGGTCAACAGGCTGAAGGAGGATCGGTGAGCACTCCCACCACGACGCCGAGGCGAGCGGTCCTGATGCTGGAGGACGGTCGCAGCTTCGTCGGCGAGGCGTACGGGGCGATCGGCGAGACCTTCGGCGAGGCCGTGTTCTCCACCGGGATGACCGGCTACCAGGAGACGCTGAGCGATCCGTCGTTCCACGGCCAGGTCGTCATCATGACCGCCCCGCACATCGGCAACACCGGCGTCAACGACGAGGACTACGAGTCCGAGCGGATCCAGGTCGCCGGGTTCGTCGTGCGTGACCCCGCCCGGCGGGCCTCCAACTGGCGCGCCCGGGGCACGCTTGACGACGCGCTGGCCGCGGCCGGCGTGGTGGGGATCAGCGGGATTGACACCCGGGCGCTGACCCGTCACCTGCGTGAGCTCGGCTCGATGCGCTGCGGGATCAGCAGCGTGCTCGACGCCGACGCCGACGCCGACGCCGACGCCGACGGTGGCCCGGTCGGCACGGGCCCGGGTTCCGGCGCGGACGGCGAGCGGGCGGCGGCGCTCGACGCCCTGCTCGACCGGGTCCGCGCCTCCCCGGAGATGCTCGGCGCGGATCTTGCGCCCCGGGTCTCCACCCCTACCCCCTATGTGGTGGAGGCGGTGGCGGGCGCCGCGCTGTTCAAAGTCGCCGCGCTCGATCTCGGCATCAAGCGCGCGACGCCGGCCGCCATGGCCGCGCTGGGCTGCGAGGTGCACGTGCTGCCGGCCCGCACCATCGGCGAACAGCTGCTGGCGCTCGAACCGGACGGGGTGTTCCTGTCGAACGGTCCCGGCGACCCGGCGGCGGCGGACTATGCGGTTGACGCGCTGCGGACGGTGCTGCGGGCTGGTGTCCCGGTGTTCGGGATCTGTTTCGGGCACCAGCTGCTGGCCCG
The DNA here is from genome assembly GCF_978021225.1 of Frankia sp. CeTa3Moorea. Taxonomy (NCBI): domain Bacteria; kingdom Bacillati; phylum Actinomycetota; class Actinomycetes; order Frankiales; family Frankiaceae; genus Frankia; species Frankia sp. CeTa3Moorea. The sequence continues at coordinate 15,200 of NZ_CDXDOR010000047.1, forward strand.
CGCTCTCGGCTTCGAGACGTACAAGCTCACCTACGGCCACCGCGGCGTGAACCAGCCGGTCGGGGACATGGCGACCGGGCGGATCGCGGTCACCAGCCAGAACCACGGGTTCGCCGTGCGGGCGCCGCTGACCGGGGTGACCGACACCCCGTTCGGCCGGGTGGTGGTCAGCCACCGCGGCCTCAACGACAACGTCGTCGAGGGATTGGAGTGTCTGGACGTGCCGGCCTTCAGCGTGCAGTTCCATCCGGAGGCCGCGCCGGGGCCGCATGATGCCTCCCCGTTGTTCGAGCGGTTCCGCGCTTTGATGGCGGACACCCGGGAGCGTGGCGAGAGATCTGTCGGGAGTGAACGATGAGTGGTTCGACGAGCCAGGGGTCCCCGCGGATCAGGAGCGCAGCGAGCGATCCGCGGGAAAGGCTGAGCAGTGTCCTGGTCCTCGGCTCCGGGCCGATCGTGATCGGCCAGGCGTGCGAGTTCGACTACTCGGGTACCCAGGCCTGCCGGGTGCTGCGCGCGGAGGGCCTGCGGGTCATCCTGGTCAACAGCAACCCGGCGACAATCATGACCGATCCGGAGATCGCGGACGCGACCTACGTCGAGCCGATCACCTCGGACATCGTCGCGAAGATCATCGAACGGGAGCGGCCCGACGCGATCCTGGCCACCATGGGTGGCCAGACCGCGCTGAACACCGCTGTCGCCCTGCACGACGCCGGTGTTCTGGACCGCTTCGAGGTCCGTCTGATCGGCGCGAATATCGACGCGATCCGCGCCGGGGAGGACCGTCAGGCGTTCAAGGACATCGTCGCCGCGGTCGGCGGCGAGACCGCGCGCAGCGCCATCTGCCACACCGTCGCCGAGTGCCTGACCGCCGGGGAGGAGTTCTCCTACCCGGTGGTCGTGCGACCCAGCTTCACCCTCGGCGGCGCCGGCAGCGGCTTCGCCCATGATTCCGGCGAGTTGCGCCGGATGGCGGCGGACGGACTGGCCGCGAGCCCGTCGACCGAGGTGCTGGTGGAGGAGTCGGTCCTCGGCTGGAAGGAGTACGAGCTCGAGCTGATGCGCGACCGCGCGGACAACGTGGTCGTGGTCTGCTCGATCGAGAACGTCGACCCGATGGGGGTGCACACCGGCGACTCGATCACGGTGGCGCCGGCGATGACCCTGACCGACCGCGAGTACCAGCGCATGCGGGACATGGCGATCGCGGTGATGCGGGCCGTCGGCGTCGACGCCGGCGGCTGCAACATCCAGTTCGCCGTCGACCCGGCGACGGGCCGGCAGGTGGTCATCGAGATGAACCCCCGGGTGTCGCGGTCCTCGGCGCTGGCGTCGAAGGCGACCGGCTTCCCGATCGCGAAGATCTCGGCGAAGCTCGCGCTCGGATACACCCTTGACGAGATCCCCAACGACATCACCCGCACCACGCCCGCGGCCTTCGAGCCGGCGCTGGACTACGTCGTGGTGAAGGTGCCGCGGTTCGCGTTCGAGAAGTTCCCCGGTGCCGACCCGACGCTCACGACGACGATGAAGTCCGTCGGCGAGGCGATGGGGGTTGGCCGCAGCTTCGCCGAGGCGCTGCAGAAGGCGCTGCGCTCGATGGAGGCCCCGGGCTCGGTGTTCTCCTTCGTCCCGCCCGAGGCGGACGCCGCCGACCTGCTGGAAGCCGCGCGGGTTCCCCACGACGGCCGGTTGCGTACCGTCCAGCAGGCGCTGCTCGCCGGCGCGGATCCCGACGAGGTCACCCGGGTCACCGGGATCGACCCGTGGTTCGTCGACCAGCTCGTCTTCCTCAACGAGACCGCGGCGATGATCAGCCGCAATCCGGCGGGCATCCGGCGGGCCAAGCGAGCCGGGTTCTCCGACGTCCAGCTCGCCGAGATCCTCGGCACCTCCGAGGACGTGGTCCGGGCGTTCCGCCACCGCACCGGCATCCGGCCGGTGTTCAAGACCGTCGACACCTGCGCGGCGGAGTTCGCCTCCGAGACTCCGTACCACTACTCCGCTTACGACGCCGAGACCGAGGTCGCGCCGAGCGAACGGCCGCGGGTGATCGTGCTCGGCAGCGGGCCCAACCGCATCGGCCAGGGCATCGAGTTCGACTACGCCTGTTGCCATGCGGTGATGGCGCTCTCCGGCGCCGGCTATGAGACCGTCATGGTCAACTGCAACCCGGAGACGGTGTCCACCGATTACGACACCGCCGACCGGCTCTACGTCGAGCCGTTGACGGTCGAGGACGTGCTCGAGGTCGTCCACGCCGAGCAGCAGGCCGGGCCGCTCGCCGGGGTGATCGTCCAGCTCGGCGGGCAGACCCCCCTCGGCATCGCCGCGGCGCTGGCCGAGGCGGGCGTGCCCGTCGTGGGCACCCCGCCGAAGGCGATCCATCTGGCCGAGGACCGCGGGCTGTTCGGGCGTGTGCTGGCCCGGGCGGGCCTGCCCTCGCCGCCGCACGGGGTGGCGACCTCTTTCGCCGAGGCGCGCACGGTGGCCGAGCGGATCGGGTACCCGGTGCTGGTGCGGCCGTCCTACGTGCTCGGCGGGCGCGGCATGGAGATCGTCTACGACGACACGATGCTGCGCGACTACATCGATCGGGCCACCGCCATCTCCCCGGAACATCCGGTGCTCGTCGACCGGTTCCTCGACGACGCGGTGGAGATCGACGTCGACGCCCTCTACGACGGGGAGACGCTCTACCTCGCCGGGGTGATGGAGCACATCGAGGAGGCCGGGGTCCATTCGGGCGACTCGGCCTGCGTCCTGCCGCCGATCACGCTGGGCCGTTCGGAGCTCGACCGTATCCGGGCGTCCACCGAGGCGATCGCGAAGGGCGTCGGGGTGCGGGGCCTGCTCAACGTCCAGTACGCCCTGCAGTCCGATGTGCTCTACGTCCTGGAGGCCAATCCCCGGGCGTCGCGGACCGTGCCGTTCGTCTCCAAGGCCACCGCGGTGCCGCTGGCCAAGGCCGCTGCCCGGGTGATGCTCGGCGCGACCATCGACGAGCTGCGGGCCGAGGGCCTGCTGCCGCGCTCCGGCGATGGCGGCACCCTGCCGCTGGACTCGCACATCTCGGTCAAGGAGGCCGTGCTGCCCTTCGGGCGCTTCCGAGACGCCGGTGGCCGCGGCGTCGACACCGTACTCGGGCCGGAGATGAAGTCGACCGGTGAGGTGATGGGCATCGACGACGGCTTCGGTACAGCGTACGCCAAGTCTCAGGCCGCCGCGTACGCCTCGCTGCCCACCTACGGCCGGGTGTTCGTCTCCGTGGCCAACCGGGACAAACGGGCGATGGTTTTTCCGATCAAGCGGCTCGCGGATCTCGGTTTTGTCGTCTACGCCACCGAGGGGACCGCGGACGTGCTGCGGCGCAACGGGGTTAAGGCGGTCGTCCTCGGTAAGCACTGGGCCCCCACCGAGGGGCTACTCGACTGTGTCGAGATGATCACATCCGGGCAGATCGACCTCGTCATCAACACCCCGTGGGGGGTCGGCCCGCGCCTGGACGGCTATGAGATCCGCACGGCCTGTGTGAGTGCCGGGGTTCCGTGCATCACCACGATCCAGGGTGCGGCGGCCTGTGTTCAGGGCGTGGAAGCGCTGGTACGGGGGGAGCTGGGGGTCCGATCGTTGCAGGAATACCACGCGGCGCTGCGGCAGGCGTGGGGCGGGGGACAACCGGGCGGCTCGCCGCCCGGATCCTCCGGCTCTGTGGCGCCTGAGTCTGCCGCGCCTGAGTCTGCCGCGCCTGAGTCTGCCGCGCCTGAGTCTGCCGCGCCTGAGTCTGTGGCGCCTGAGTCTGCCGCACTCGGACCGGCGGCCAGGACGAGCAGATGAGCGCCGGCCGGAGGAGCTCCGATGGGAGGAGCGCCGCCGCGCCCCGCTTCACCCCGCCGCGGGGCCGGGCGCCGCTGGCGGTCGCGCTGGATGCCCCGGACGCCGCGACCGCGCTGCGCTGGGCCGCCGCGGTCGCACCCACCGCGGCCGTGCTAAAGATCGGTCTGGAGCTGTTCTACCGGGAGGGCCCGGCAATCGTGACGGCGCTGCGCGCGGCCGGCGTGCTCGCTGGGGCCGGCGGCGCGACGCACGCCGCGGGCGGCGCCGGAAGCGCCCCGGAGTTGTTCCTCGATCTCAAACTGCACGACATTCCCGCCACGGTCGCCGGGGGAATGCGCTCAATCACCCCGTTGGGCCCTCGTTTCGTGACCGTGCATGCGGCTGGGGGGGCGGCGATGATACGTGCGGCGATCGAGGCGGCCCCGGATGTCGAGGTAGCCGTCGTGACCGTACTCACCTCGCTGGATGTGGCGGCGCTCAGCGCGATCGGGCTCGCCGGACCCCCTTCCGACGCCGTCCGCAGGCTTGCCGTGCTTGCGGTCGAAGCCGGTGCGCGCACCCTTGTGTGCAGTCCGCGGGAGGTTCGAATGGTCCGTATGGAGCTTGGTAGCAATGTGACTCTCATCACCCCAGGAGTGCGACCGGGGGGGTCGGAAACCGGCGATCAGGCCCGAACCGCGACGCCGGAAGCTGCCCTTGTGGGGGGTTCTGACCTGGTCGTGGTGGGTCGCCCGATCACCGGTGCGTCCGATCCCGGGGTCGCCGCGAGGGCCGTCGCCGCAGGTCTCGGCGCTGCCAGCAGGGCTGTTGACCTGCTGTGACGCCGAGGGGACCAGGGTGTGTTCGTCCTGGTGCGGTACGAAGCGGTACGGTGGGGCCGCCGTAGACCGAAAGGGTGCGGCACGAGTGGGCCACCCCTTTCGTCCGTCAAAGCCTTCTCTTGTGCTGACAATATGTTCGCATCAGAGTGTTATGGCCAAGGCTGGACTGAGGAGCCCCTTCCTCGCTAGTTTGCGCGGCGCGATCACCGAATTGAGGAGGCGTACCCGTGCCCCTGCCGCCCCTAACGCCCGAGCAGAGGGCCGCCGCCCTCGAGAAAGCAGCGTTGGCTCGTAAGCAGCGTGCGGAACTCAAGGAGCGGTTGAAGAAGGCGGAGACCACTCTGGCCGCCGTCCTGGAACAGGCCGAGGCTGATGAGGTCGTCGGCAAGATGAAGGTTTCGGCTGTTCTGGAGTCGCTTCCCGGAGTGGGGCGCGTACGCGCCCAGAAGATCCGGGAACGGCTCGGGATCAGTCCGACCCGCCGGCTGCGGGGACTCGGCGCCAAGCAGCGTGCCGCACTCCTCGAGGAGTTCGGCATGGCCTGATCCGGTGGGGTGGGAAAACCACTCCGCCAACCCGGATCATGGTTACGGCGGGTAGCGGCGTTGACGGGAGGGTGGCGTCACTCACATTCTTCCGGCGATGTCGCCCTTCCTTCCGGTCGGATCGGGGGGCGGCATTCTTTACCTCCCCCGATCCGGCCGTCCCTGGGAAACCAGTCCCGTCCTCGTGTCCTTCGGGGACTGATGACCGGGTGCGCGCCGACTGACCGAGAGGTCCTATCGTGGTGCCCGTGGGTCTTACAGTGCTGTCCGGGCCGTCCGGAGTCGGGAAGGGCACCGTCGTCGCGGCAGTCCGGGAACGTCACCCCGAGGTCTGGGTCTCGGTCAGTGCCACCACGCGGCCACCGCGTCCGGGTGAGACCGACGGTGTCGAGTACCACTTCGTCGACGCCGAGGAGTTCGCCCGGATGGTCAAAGCCGGGGAGTTCGTCGAGCACGCGATGTTTGCCGGACACGCCTACGGCACCCCCCGCCGCCCGCTTCTCGAAAGGCTCGCCGCAGGCGTGCCCTGCCTGCTGGAGATCGAGCTGCTGGGCGCTCGGCAGGTGCGCTCGGCGATGCCACAGGCCCGTTTCGTCTTCCTCGCCCCGCCCACCTTCGACGAGCTTGTCCGTCGGCTGACCGGTCGGGGGACCGAGCCACCCGAGGTCATCGCCCGCCGGCTGGACCGGGCGCGCATCGAACTCGCGGCCGAGACGGAGTTCGACGACGTGATCGTGAACGACGACGTGCGGTCCGCGGCGGCCCGCTTGGTAGCATTGATGATCGGCTCGTAGGTCCGGCCCACCGGTCGCCCGCGCAGCCGACATCTCCGTACAGCCGACATCTCCGTACAGCCTCCTCCGTGCAGCCCGCCCTGCCCCGCGCAGCCTGCGCTCTGCACTGTCCGGACGGCGCAGCCGCCTCGGACGTCCCATTCCGGAAGGACATCGTGGCCGGTACCGTCGCCCATCCCGAAGGCATCACTAACCCCCCCATCGACGAGCTCCTCGAGGCGACCGACTCGAAGTACAGCCTGGTCATCTACGCGGCGAAGCGAGCTCGTCAGATCAACGCCTACTACTCGCAGCTCGGTGAGGGTCTGCTGGAGTACGTCGGCCCGCTGGTCGAGACGACCAACGCGCAGGAGAAGCCGCTGTCGATCGCGCTGCGTGAGATCAACGCCGGCCTGCTCACCCACGAGACCGTCACCGACAGCCTCCCGCCGGTCTCCTGATGTAGGACGATGACCGAGATGCCCGACGCCGAGATGCCTGACGCTGAGATGCTCGACGCTGAGCGATCCGGCACCGGGCCGTCCGGCACCGGGCCCGGCCCTCGGCGTCCCCGGGTCGTGCTCGGTGTGGCGGGCGGCATCGCCGCCTACAAGGCGGTGGAGGTGCTCCGCCGGTTCACCGAGTCCGGCCACGAGGTCCGGGTGGTGCCCACGCCGTCGGCGCTGAGGTTCGTCGGCGCGACGACCTGGGCGGCGCTGTCGGGGAACCCGGTCACCACGGACGTGTGGGACGACGCGGACGAGGTCGCCCATGTCCGGATCGGCCGCGAGGCCGACCTCGTCCTCGTCGCGCCGGCCACCGCGGACCTGATGGCCCGCGCGGCCGCCGGGCGCGCCGACGACCTGCTCACCGGCACCCTGCTGACGGCGACCTGCCCGGTCGTCTACGCGCCGGCGATGCACACCGAGATGTGGCAGCATCCGGCCACCCGGGCGAACGTGGCGACCCTGCGGGCGCGGGGAGCGGTGGTGGCCGAGCCGGCGGTGGGCCGGCTGACCGGCGCCGACTCGGGTCCGGGCCGCCTGCCGGAGCCGGCGGAGATCGCCGCGCTCGGCATGGCGGTGCTGGCCCGGGGTGCAGCCGGGCTGCGGCCCGATCTTGCCGGCCGGCATGTCCTGGTCACGGCCGGCGGCACCCGGGAGCACCTCGACCCCGTCCGGTTCCTCGGCAACGCCTCGAGCGGCCGTCAGGGGTACGCCGTGGCCAGGGCGGCCGTGGCGCGGGGAGCCTCCGTCACGGTGGTGGCGGCGAACGTCGCGCTGCCCGAGGTCGCCGGCGCCCGCACGATCCCGGTCACCTCCGCGGCGCAGCTGCGCGATCGGGTCCACGAGGTCGCGCCCTCGGCGGACGTGGTCGTTATGGCGGCCGCGGTCGCCGACTTCCGCCCTGGGGCGCCACAGGCCTACAAGATCAAGAAGGAGTCTGCGGCCCCGGGCTCCATCCCGCTCGTGGCGAATCCCGACGTGTTGGCCGAGCTGCTGGCGAACCGCCGGCCCGGTCAGGTTCTCGTCGGTTTCGCCGCCGAGACCGGCGGCCCCGGCGGCGGGGTACTCGACCACGCCCGGGCCAAACTGGCGCGCAAGCCGGTCGACCTGCTCGTGGTCAACGAGGTCGGCGCCGGCCTCGGATTCGAGGTGGAACACAACGCCGCCGTGGTACTGGACCCCCGCGGTGGCGAGACGGCCATCGAGCGCACGAGCAAGGACCTCCTCGCGCATCGGATCCTCGACCTCGTGGTCGGCCTTACGGCCGATCGGACCGATGGAACGCCCGCCGAGGCGCTGCGTGTACCCCTCGCGGCACCTCGGTAAGCTTCGTCGGAATCAACCGGATCACCCAGGGGGTTAGTCCAGTGGCGACGCGCCTGTTTACGTCCGAGTCCGTCACCGAGGGGCATCCGGACAAGATCGCCGATCAGATTAGCGACTCGATTCTCGATGCCATGATCAAGGATGACCCGAAGAGCCGGGTCGCCGTGGAGACACTCATCACGACGGGTCAGGTCCACGTCGCCGGCGAGGTCACCACAAAGACCTACGTCGACATCGCCTCCGTCGTCCGCGAGCGCATCCTGGAGATCGGTTACGATTCCTCCAAGAAGGGCTTCGATGGCGCGTCCTGCGGCGTCAGCGTGTCGATCGGCGCGCAGTCCCCGGACATCGCCCAGGGCGTCGACACGGCGCACGAGACCCGCGTCGAGGGTTCCGCCGACGACGAGTTCGACCGGCAGGGCGCCGGCGACCAGGGCCTGATGTTCGGGTTCGCCTGCGACGAGACCCCTGAGCTCATGCCGCTGCCGATCGCGCTGGCGCACCGCCTCGCCAGGCGGCTGTCCGCGGTCCGCAAGGAGGGCCAGGTCGGCTATCTGCGCCCGGACGGCAAGACCCAGGTGACCATCGAGTACGTCGACGGGAAGCCGGCCCGGCTCGACACAGTCGTCGTCTCCTCCCAGCACGCCGCCGATATCGACCTGGACACCCTGCTCGCGCCGGACATCGCCGAGTACGTCGTCGAGCCGGAGCTGGCCCTGCTCGAGATCGCCACCGAGGGGCGCCGGCTGCTGGTCAACCCGACCGGCCGGTTCGAGATCGGCGGCCCGATGGGTGACGCCGGCCTGACTGGCCGTAAGATCATCGTCGACACCTACGGCGGTTACGCCCGCCATGGCGGTGGCGCCTTCTCCGGCAAGGACCCGTCCAAGGTCGACCGCTCCGCCGCGTACGCGATGCGCTGGGTCGCCAAGAACGTCGTCGCCGCGGGTCTCGCCAGCCGCTGCGAGGTCCAGGTGGCGTACGCGATCGGCAAGGCGCAGCCGGTCGGCCTGTTCGTGGAGACCTTCGGCACCGGAACCGTCCCGGACAGCCAGATCCAGGACGCGGTGACGAGCGTGTTCGACCTCCGTCCCGCAGCGATCATCCGGGATCTGGACCTGCTGCGGCCGATCTACGCCCAGACGGCCGCCTACGGCCACTTCGGTCGCCCCGAGCTCGATTTCACCTGGGAGTCCACCGCACGCGCCGAGGCTCTCCAGCGCGCCGTCAAGGGCTGACCCGACGCTCGTCTCCCGCCCCTGCGGGACCCCTGTCACGCGGGTCCCGGGAGCGGATCGGGAGATCGGGGAGGTCGGGGAGGTCGTGTCCCGCCGGTCGCCGTCCCGGCGAGGGAACGGGGTCGGAGGATGTCGTAGGCGGCTGGTACGAATGCCGTCATGACCGAGCACCCCGGCGCCCTCCCCGACCTCAGCCCGTCAGCGGCCGGCCCGTCAGCGGCCGGCCCGGCGGCGGCCGGCCCGGGGGGTGCCCGGTCGGGGGCTTCGCGGTCGGGAATTTCGCGCTCCGCGGGTCCCGGTTCGCCGCGGCCGCTCGCCGCGCGGCTGCCGGTGGCGCGGGTTGCCGTCGACACTCCGCTCGCCCATCTCGACCGCCCCTTCGACTACCTCGTGCCGGCGGACCTGGCTGACCTGGCGGTGCCGGGGTCCCGGGTCCGGGTCCGGTTCGCGGGCCGGCTGGTCGACGGGTTCGTGCTGGAGCGTCGCGAGAGTTCCGACCATTCCGGTCAGCTCGCGCCGCTGGCCCGGTCGATCTCGCCGGAGCCTGTGCTGTCCGAGTCCGTCGCGAAACTCGCCCGCGCGGTTGCCGATCGTTACGCCGGCACGCTGGCCGACGTCCTCCGGCTCGCCGTGCCTCCCCGCCACGGCCGGGCGGAGGTTGTCTCACCGAGGCTTGAGGCTGTGCCGCCGGGGCCTGAGGCTGTGCCGCCGGAACCCGGCGAGTGGGGCCGCTATCCCACGGGTCCGTCGATGCTCACCGCCCTGGCTGCGGGCAGGTCACCGAGGGCGGTCTGGTGGGCCCCGCCCGGCCCCGCCTGGCCGGAGATGATTGCCACCGCGGCCGCCGCTACGGCGGCGTCCGGTCGCGGCGTACTCGTCGTCGTACCCGATCATCGTGATGTCGATCGGGTCGAGGCGGCGATGGTCGCCGCGGTCGGTCGGGAGACCACCATCGCACTGCGGGCCGATCTAGGCCCGGCCCGGCGGTATCGCGCGTTCCTCGCGGTCAGCCGCGGACAGGCGCGGGCGGTGGTGGGTACCCGCGCGGCGATGTTCGCGCCCGTGGCCGAGCTCGGCTTGGTGGTGGTGTGGGATGACGGTGACGACCTGCATGCTGAGCCGTTGGCCCCGTACCCGCACGCCCGAGACGTCGCCGTCCTGCGCTCCCGGCTCCAGGGGTGCGCGCTCGTGATCGGCGGGTTCTGCCCGTCGACGGACGCCGAGGCGCTGGTGCGCACGGGGTGGGCGCACCCGGTGGTGCTGCCCCGGGAGCAGGTACGCGCGCTGGCTCCCCGGGCCGAGACCACCGGCTCCGACCTCGAACACGCCCGTGACCCCGCCGCCCGGGCGGCGAGGCTGCCCTCCCTCGCGGTGCGGACCGCCCGGGATGCGCTGGCGGCCGGTCTGCCGGTACTGGTCCAGGTGCCGAGGAGGGGATACCAGCCGTCACTGGCCTGCGCGGCCTGCCGGCGGCCCGCCCGGTGCCCGCACTGTCAGGGGCCGCTGGGCCGGGCGGCGGGCGGTGGTGCGCTCTCCTGCCGGTGGTGCGGCCGTCCGGTCGCCGCGGCGGTCTGGCACTGCCCGTCCTGTTCGGGCCCGCGGCTGCGCGCCTCGGTGACGGGAGATCGTCGTACGGCGGAGGAACTGGGGCGGGCCTTTCCCGGCGTCCCGGTCCGCACCTCCGGCCGGGACGGGGTGCTCGCCACCGTGCCCGCCGAACCGGCCCTCGTCATCTCGACCCCGGGGGCGGAGCCCGTGGCGGACGGCGGCTATGGGGCGGTGCTGCTCCTCGACGGCTGGGCTCTGCTGGGCCGTCCCGACCTGCGTGCGGGGGAGGAGACTCTGCGCCGGTGGACCGCCGCCGCCGCGCTCGCCCGGCCCGCCGCGCGCGGGGGGCGGGTCATCGTCGCGGCCGACGCCGGACTCGGGCCGGTCCAGGCGCTCGTCCGTTGGGATCCCGGCACGTTCGTCGCCCGGGAGGCCGACGAGCGGGCGGAGCTGGGGTTCCCGCCGGCGACCCGGATGGCGTCCGTAGCGGGCACCGCCGCGGCGGTTGCGGAGCTGCTGGCCGCCGTCGAGCTTCCCGACGGTGCCGATGTGCTCGGGCCGGTACCGCTGCCCCCCGCACCGTCCGCGCGGGCCGTTCTCGACGGCGCGAACCAGGGCGATCCGTCCGCCGTGGGCGCCGGGCAGCGCGGCCCCGACAGCGCCACCTCCGGCCCCGAGGAGATCGAACGGGTCCTGATCCGGGTCCGCCGCGAGCGCGGCGCGGCCCTGGCGGCCTCGCTGCGATCCGCTCGCGGCGTCCTCGCGACCCGGCGAACCACCGGCCGGTTACGGATCCAGCTCGACCCCCTGGTCCTCGGGTAGCGCCGGCATGTGGTCCTCGGGTAGCGCCGGCGTGGTCTGGTTCGCACCGCCTGGCGTGGCCCCGCGCACCACGGCCCGGCTTCGCGCCATGGCTCATGATCCCCGGTCGCGGGCCCGGCCCGGACCGCGGCCGTCCGCCACCTCCGAGCGCCGGCGGGGTACGGTCGTCGGCGGCGACAGGCCTGTGGACGTCAGCCCGTACTCCCGGCCGGAGAACGGCGGGATGGTCCCGGCCCGGTCGGACACCTCGGATCGATGACCCCCGGAGACGGTCACGGCGTCGGCAATGACGTCGCGACGGATCGGTGCTTCGCGTATGCGTCTTGTTTTCGCCGGTACCCCGGCGGTGGCTCTGCCCAGCCTGCGGGCGTTGATCGACAGCTCGCGCCATGACGTGGTCGCGGTTGTCACCCGGCCCGATCGGCCCTCCGGGCGGGGGCGGAAGGTGAAGCCGCCCCCCGTCCACGTCCTGGCCGACGAGGCCGGCATCCCGGTGCTCAGCCCGGACCGGCCCCGGGACCCGGAGTTCCTGGCCACGCTTGCCGGCCTCGCGCCCGACTGCTGCCCGGTGGTGGCCTACGGCGCGCTGCTACCGCCTGCGGCGCTCGCTATTCCCCGCCACGGCTGGGTGAACCTGCACTTCTCCCTGCTGCCGGCCTACCGCGGGGCGGCTCCGGTGCAGCGCACCCTGCTCGCCGGGGACGACCTGACCGGCGCGAGCGTCTTCCAGATCGAACCGGCGATGGACTCCGGTCCGGTCTACGGTGTCCTCACCGAGCGGGTTCGGCCGACGGACACCTCCGGTGACCTGCTGGACCGGCTCGCCGAGGCTGGCGCCGGGCTGTTGGTCGCGGTGATGGACGGCATCGCCGACGGGACGGTACGGCCCGTGGCCCAGCCCGCCGAGGGGATCTCCTTCGCGCCGAAGCTGACCGTCGAGGAGGCCCGGATCGACTGGACGAAGCCGGCGATCGTGGTGGATCGGCTGGCGAGGGCCGCCACTCCCGCGCCGGGAGCCTGGACGACGTTCCGCGACCGGCGGCTCAAGATCGGCCCGGTGCGCCTCGGTGCGGTGCCCGGTCGGTCGGCCGGGCCGGTAGCGCTGCCCGCCGGGCTGCCGGCGGGGGGGCTGCCGGCGGGTCAGATCATGGTGCTCCCCGGCGGGGACGTGGCGGTCGGCACGGGCACAAGCCCGGTGCTCCTCGGCGAGGTACGTCCCGAGGGGCGAGGCCCGATGGCGGCCGCCGCCTGGGCCCGCGGGGTCCGGATCGCCGAGGGGGAGACCCTCGGCGAGATCGGCGCACGGACCGCTGCCGGCGCCGCCGGCGGTGGCCCGGCCGGCGGTGGCCCGGCCGGCGGTGGCCCGGCCGGCGCGATGCCAATCAGTGGAGGAACGTCGTGAGATCGGCCGGTTCGCCGGGCACCCGTGGGCCCCGGCCAGCGTCAAGCGTCGACCGGCCGCGGCTGCTGGCCTGGGAGGTGCTTCGGGCGGTGGACGACCGCGGCTCCTACGCCAACCTGCTGCTGCCGTCCCTGTTGGCGGGCAGCGGACTGTCCGCCCGGGACCGCGGGTTCGTCACGGAGCTCGCCTACGGTTCCCTGCGCGCGCAGGGCACCCTCGACGGGGTGCTCGACACGGCGACGAGTCGACCCGTCCACACCATCGACCCGCCGGTGCGCGACGCGCTGCGCCTGGGCGCCTACCAGCTGCTGCGGACCAGGGTCCCGGCCCGCGCGGCCGTGGCCAGCACCGTCGAGCTGGTCCGCACGACGAGCGGCGAGCGCCCGGTCCGCTTTGCGAACGCCGTGCTGCGTCGGGTGGCCGCCCGGGTGGCCGAGACCGGCGGCGATCTCGCCACGATGCTGTCCGCGCCGCAGTTCGATGTCGACCCTGTCGGTCACCTGGCGGTCGTGACGACGCATCCCCGCTGGATCGTCGAGGTCGTCGCGGAGGCCCTGGCCGGCGACCTCACGGCGACCCGCGCCGCGCTGGAGGCAGACGACGCCCGACCCGCGGTACACCTGGTCGCCCGTCCGGGCCGGGTGGACCGTGACCAGCTGCTCGCCGAGGCCGCGCAAGCAGGTCTGACCGCCCGGCCCGGCTCCTATTCGCCGTATGCGGTACGCCTCGACGGCGGGGACCCGGCGGGGCTGCCCGCCGTGGCCGCGGGCGCGGCCGCCGTGCAGGACGAGGGCAGCCAGCTCGTCACCCTGGCCTTGGCCCGCGCGGCGACGGTGGGCCGCGACCTCGGGCTGACCGTCGACTTGTGCGCGGGTCCCGGCGGGAAGGCGGCCCTGCTCGCCGCGCTGCTCGGCGGCTCCGCCTCATCGGACAGGCTGGGTCTGCCGGACAGGCCGGCCCTGATCGCGGTCGAGCCCCGGGCGGCCCGGGCGGCCATGGTGGCCCGGTCCCTGGGCGGCGCGGCGCGGGCCTGGACGGTGCGCGCCGACGGCCGGGCGGCGCCCCTGCGGCCCGATGGGGCCGACCGGGTGCTGGTCGACGTCCCCTGCACCGGCCTCGGAGCACTGCGGCGTCGGCCGGAGGCCCGGTGGCGGCGGACCGCGGCCGATGTGGCCGCGCTCGTCCCGCTCCAGCGTGCGCTGCTCGTTGCCGCGCTCGACCTGGTCCGCCCGGGCGGGGTGGTGGCGTACGCGACCTGTTCCCCGCACCCGGCTGAGAGCGTCGAGGTGGTGCGTGGCGTGGCCGGACAACGCGCCGACACCTCCATCCTCGATGCCCGCCTGACCCTGCCGGAGGTCGACCGGCTCGGTGACGGCCCGTTCGTTCAGCTCTGGACGCATCTCCACGGCACGGATGCGATGTTCGTCGCCCTGCTGCGCCGGGTCGACAGCTGAGGCGTCGGACCCGGGAGCCGATACCCTCGCGAAATGGCCACCGCGCAGATCTACCCCAGCCTGCTCGCCGCCGACTTCGGCCGGCTCGCTGACGCGGCCCTGGCGGTCGAGGGGCAGGCTGACTGGCTGCACGTTGACGTGATGGACTACCACTTCGTCCCGAACCTGGCGTTCGCGCCGGACACGGTGACGGCCCTGCGCGCGGTGACGGATACTCCGCTCGACTGCCATCTCATGATCGACGATCCCGACCGCTGGGCGGCCGGGTACGCCGAGCGCGGCGCGGCGAACGTCACCATTCACGCCGAGGCCGTGTCCGACCTGCCCCGCACCACCAGGGCGATCCGGGCGGCCGGGGCCCGCACCGGCCTCGCCGTGAAGCCGAACACCCCGATCGAGCACTATCTCGACGACCTGCACCGGTTCGACCTGCTGCTGCTGATGACCATCGAGCCGGGTTTCGGCGGTCAGACGTTCATGACCGAGGTGTTGCCGAAGATCGAGGCCGCCCGGCGCCTGCTCGACGCCCGTGGGCTGGACCTATGGCTGCAGATTGACGGCGGGGTCAACGCCGAGACGATCGAACGGGCCGCGGTGGCGGGTGTGGACGTGTTCGTCGCCGGCACGGCCGTCTTCGGGGCGGCCGATCCGGGCCAGGCCGTCGAGCGGCTGCGTGAGCAGGCGCTGCGGGCGGCGCCCCGGCTGTCCCCGCCCGCGCCACGCTCGGCGGTTGGGCCGGCGTGACCGCGTCCGGCGGCTTCACCGGCGTCCGGCGGCTTCATATGCCAGACTTGAGGCAGTACAACCAACAGCACGCGCGCTCCGGGGTCGGTGAAACTCCGAACCGGCGGTGACAGTCCGCGACCCGTCCGCAGGTACTGGGACGGCTGACCCGGTGGAATTCCGGGACCGACGGTTAAAGTCCGGATGGGAGGATGCGCGCGGGCCGAGTGCCCGTGGTGGTCGTTGACCGCTCGCGGGCGCGTGCCGGCGTGAGCGTGCCGGCGTGGTCCCGCGTGGTTTTCTCCTCGCCCAGGGTGCGGGTGCCCGGGAGCGAGGGGCACGGGTCGGATGTTTACCGGCATCGTTGAGGAACTCGGCGTGGTGACCGCGGTGGATGCGCGGTCGGAGTCGGCGGCACTCACCATCGCCTGTCAGACGGTTCTGGGTGATGTGAGTCACGGCGCGTCCATCGCCGTCAACGGTGTCTGTCTCACGGTGACCTCCTTCGCCCGCCCGGGGCTCGATGGGGGCGCCGAGACCGGTACGGCCGGCGGCCCACCCGGCACAACGGACGGCCCGTCGGCGTTCACTGCTGACGTGATGCGAGAGACGCTGGTGCGTTCCTCTCTCGGGAAGCTCACCGTCGGTGACCGGGTGAATCTCGAACGTCCCGTCCGGCTGGCGGACCGGCTGGGAGGCCACCTGGTCCAGGGGCACGTCGACGGCGTCGGCGCGGTCCTCGACCGGCAGCCCGGTGAGGGCTGGGAGCTCGTGCGCATCGCGCTCCCCGAGGGGCTCGACCGCTACCTCGTGGAGAAGGGCTCGGTGACGGTGGACGGGGTGAGCCTGACCGTCGTCGACATCTCGCCGGCCGGTGGCAACTCACCGGCCACCTTCACGGTCAGCCTGATCCCCACCACGCTCGAACTGACCACGCTGGGTCGCCGCGCGCCGGGTTCCCTGGTCAACATCGAGGTCGACGTGCTGGCCAAGTACGTCGAGAAGCTGCATGCCGGCCCCATCGAACCGAACGGACGACACCGATGACGACATCCGCGGCCGGCGCCTCCTCGACGGCCACCCTTCCCGCCGGTGTCCTTCCCGCCGGCTATGCCGACGTGCGGTTCGCCGCCATCGAGGACGCGCTCGCCGAGATCGCCGCCGGCCGCCCGCTCGTCGTCGTCGACGACGCCGACCGGGAGAACGAGGGTGATCTGATCTTCGCGGCGGAGGCCGCCACACCCGAGCTGGTCGCGTTCATGACGCGGTACACCTCCGGTGTGATCTGCGTGCCGATGGACGCCGCCGACACCGACCGGCTCGAACTGGACCAGATGGTCCCGCACAACACCGAGCGGATGGGCACCGCGTTCACCATCACCGTGGACGCCCGCGACGGCGTCTCCACCGGGATCTCCGCCGCCGACCGGGCCCGCACCATCCGGTTGCTGGCCGACCCGCAGACCATGCCCGGCGACCTGAGCCGGCCGGGCCACATCTTCCCGCTGCGCGCCAAGGATGGCGGGGTGCTGCGCCGCCCCGGCCACACCGAGGCCGCGGTCGACCTCGCCCGGCTCGCCGGGCTGCGGCCGGCCGGTGCGATCTGCGAGATCGTGAACGACGACGGGACGATGGCCCGGCTTCCCCGGCTCGCCGAGTTCGCCCGCGAGCACGGGCTGCTGCTGATCTCCATCGCCGATCTCATCGCCTACCGTCGGCGGACCGAGAAGCAGGTGGTGCGGGTCGCGGAGGCATCGCTTCCGACGCGTTACGGGGCGTTCCGGGCGGTCGGGTTCCGCAACATCCTCGACGGCGTCGAACACATCGCGCTGATCCGAGGCGAGCTCGGTGACGGCGAGGACGTGCTGGTCCGGGTGCACAGCGAATGCCTCACCGGGGACGTCTTCGGCTCCCGGCGCTGCGACTGCGGAACCCAGCTCGACGCGGCACTGCGCATGATCGCGACCGAGGGGCGCGGGGTGGTGCTCTACATGCGGGGCCACGAGGGCCGGGGCATCGGCCTGATGCACAAGCTGCGGGCCTACCAACTGCAGGACGCCGGCCACGACACCGTCGACGCCAACCTCGCGCTGGGCCTGCCGGCCGACGCCCGCGACTACGGCACCGGAGCCCAGATCCTGGTCGATCTCGGCGTGCGCGGCCTCCGGCTGCTGTCCAACAATCCGACGAAGCGGGCCGGGCTGGAGGGTTACGGCCTGCGCATCGTCGAACTCATCGGGATGCCGGTCACCCAGACGCCGGAGAACCTGCGCTACCTGACCACCAAGCGGGACCGGATGGGACATGTCATTCCCGGTCTGCCCGGCCTTCCGGGTCTACCCGGCATGTCCGATCTGCCTAGGGCCGTGGGCGAGGACGAGCCGGCCGGCTCGCGCTGGATCCCGGGGGTGCCGGGGGTGCCGGGGGCGTCGAGGGCGTCGAGGGTGCCCGTCACCTCCGGCTGCACGGCCATCGCGGGCGGCGCGGGCCCGGGTACGCCCGCCGGGGCCGACTGTGCCGAGGGGGAGGGTCTGTGAGCGGCCTCGGGGCTCCCGCGGAGGTGCTTCCGCCCGTCGCGGGCATGCGGTTGGCGGTGGTCGCCACCCGATGGCACGCCGAGATCACCGATGCGCTGCTTGCTGGCGCGCTGCGCGCCGCGAAGGACACGGGCCTCGCGACGGCACCCACCGTCGTGCGGGTCTCCGGTGCGGTCGAGCTTCCCGTGATCGCCGCCGCGCTGGCGGCGCGGCATGACGCCGTCGTCGCCCTCGGTGTCGTTATCCGGGGCGGCACCCCCCACTTCGACTACGTCTGTCAGTTCGTCACCGCGGGGCTCGCCCGCGTCACCCTCGACGCCCGCGTCCCCGTCGGTTTCGGCGTGCTCACCTGCGACACCGTCGAGCAGGCCCGGGACCGCGCCGGGCTGCCCGGGTCCAGCGAGGACAAGGGCCGGGAGGCGACCCTGGCCGCGCTGGGCACCGCCGCGGTGCTGCGCGATCTGGAACTCGCCGGCTGAGCTCCCACGCCATCACTGGCCGGAACGTTCCGCATCAGGAGTTCACACGCACGGTGCGAGGCCGATCCGTCCGCGTGACATGCTCTCGGTATGGTGTTGCCGTCACATGGCGATTCGAAGTGGATCGGGTGTGCCGGTGGTGTGTTCGCTGCTCGTGGCTCTGATTCCGGCTGTCCCGATCAGTCTGTCCCGATCAGTCCGGTGCTCTTGTCGGGACGGCCGGTTACACGAGACTGTGGTCTCACGTCGTATCGGTGCCCTTGCGCTCTGGCGTCATACTTCGCGGTGGGATCGGAGGAGGTCCCGTCGGCCGGTACACATGGGGGCGGGGTGGCGCGGATGGTAAGTCACGGTGGGAGTTGGAACGGTGACGAGACGTCGGCGTCGACCGGCCCGGTCGGAGGGAATCCGGAGGTCGGGGAACGGATCGCGGCCGGGCCCGGCCGGCGGGATCCCGGCGCGACCGAACCGGGTGATGGCGGGGACGCGCGCCCCATCTCGCTGCTCGGCCTACGACTGACCGAGCCTCAGACGCCCCGTAACGCTCTGGTTACCCGTCGTCCCATCCGGTCACGTCCGGGCGTGACCCGTTCGGAGCCCGGTGCCGGTCGGACGGGGGGCCCCTCCGGGGGGCGCGGGAGCACGGC
>NZ_CDXDOR010000048.1:0-33424 GCF_978021225.1 Frankia sp. CeTa3Moorea
CCCAGGAGGACCCCCACACCGGCCACCACCCGGGGATCCGGCCCGACCAGGTCGACGCCGTCGGGAAGCAGCGTCTGCAGCACCTCGATGCCGTCCGGTCGGATGCCGTCCCTGGCCGCCCGCACCTGCGCCCACCCGGAGCGCGCGGCGACGTGTTCAGCCCCCGGCGCAGGTCCGTCGGACCCGGTTCGGGTGTCCGGATCGTCGGGCGGGACGGGGAGGGTGGTCCCGTCGTCGGCTTGTGACGGGCCGCCGTCCGATCCGTCTGCCAGGTCGCCTCCGTCTGCCAGGTCGACTGATCCGCCCGGAGTGGTTTGGCCGCCCGGGCTGGTCCGGGTAGCTGGACCAGCCCGGCTCTCCCGATCTGGTAGACCCGCCAGGCCGGTCAGGGCCCGCCGCAGCCACGCCTGGACCGCCCTGGGCGCTGCCGCCGCGTCGACCAGCCCGGCGGCGTACGCCGAGCCTGCGGTGTAACTGCCCGGGGACGGGGCGGTGCCGGTGACCGCCGCGACCACCCGAGGCCCGGCGAAGCCGACCGTCGCCCCGCGTACCGCGCACCGGAGGTCCGCGCGGGAGCCGATCGTCACCCAGACACCACCGGTGGTGGGCTGGTCCGCGACGGCGATGTGACCGACCCCCGCCGCGTCCAGCGCGGCGAGTGCCAGTGCGGCTCGGGGCAGTCCGACGAGTCCGGCGACCCCTTCCTGCAAGCGGGTGCCACCGCTGCGCAGGAACGACACCAGGGGACGGCGGCTGGCTGCGGCCGCGGTGGCGGCCTCGGCGAACCCACGTGCGTCCCGCTCGCCAAAGCTTCCCCCGTAAACCGTGAAATCCCAGACCGCGACCACGGCAGGGATGCCGGCCACCGCGCCCTCGCCCCAGCGCAGAGCCGGTCGACCGTCGTAGTCGGGCCAGCCCAGTCGGTTGACGGCCGCGGCCGTGGCGGGCCGCAGGGTGATGCCTGCGAGCAGGGCGGCGCGCCAGTCGGCGGTCGTCTCCTGGCCCGGCCGGGTGTCGCTGTCCACGCCTGCATCTTCGCGCCCGGGGCCGACCGGATGCCCGTCGTCGCGGCCATGGTGTCGTGGAACACGGACGGGCACTCCCCGCCGGCGGGTGGCTGGCGGGTGGCTGGCGGGTGGCCGGCGGGTGCTCGCGGGCCCGCACGCCTGCGACGCACCGTGCCTTCGGCCCGATGGCGGCCGGGGACATACTCTTTCACCCACAGCCCCCTGGGCGGGTGGGAACCCGGATCGAACCTGCTACACCGGTGCAGCGAGGGGAGCAGCGAGGGAAGCGATGCTCACACCGCTGATGGAGGACGATCCTCGCCAGATCGGCCCGTACCGTCTGCAGAACCGGATCGGTGCCGGCGGGATGGGGACCGTGTATCTCGGTTTCGCCCCGGATCGGCGTCCCGTTGCGGTGAAGGTCGCTGCCGAGGATCTCGCCGAGGACGAGGAGTTCCGCAGCCGCTTCGAACGTGAGGTGCGGGCGGCGCTGCGCGTGCGAGGCACGGCGGTGGCCGCCGTGCTCGACGCCGACACCGAGGCCGCGGCGCCGTGGATGGTCACCGAGTACGTCGAGGGGACCAGCCTGGCCGAGGCCGTCCGGGCCCGCGGTCGGCTGGAGGACCACCTCGTCCGGGGTCTCGCCGTCGGCCTCGCCGACGCGCTGGTCGCCATCCACGCCGCCGGCGTCGTCCATCGTGATCTCAAGCCGTCCAACATCCTGCTGGCCTGGGACGGGCCCAAGGTGATCGACTTCGGGATCGCGCACCTGACCGACAGCGCCACGCTGACCCGCACCGGTCATGTGATCGGCACGTTGGCCTGGATGTCACCGGAACAGATGCGCGGCGAGCCGTCGGACGCCTCAGCGGACGTCTTTGCCTGGGCGAGCTGCATGACGTACGCGGCGACGGGGCGGCATCCCTTCCATGCCGAGACACCGGACCTGCTTGCCGTCCGGGTGCAGCGGGACTCTCCCGATCTCCACGCGCTCCCCGGATACCTGCTCAACCTGGTCGCGAGGGCGCTGTCCAAGGCCCCGCGGGAGCGGCCGGACGCCGCCTCGCTGCTGGCCGCGCTGGTAGGCCGGGAGGTGCGTGGGGTCACCGAGGCCGATGCCGCCGCCGGCGCGGGGCGGGTTCCGGCCCGGCCCGCGCCGGCGGCGGCCGACCCGTCCGGTGGCTGGGCGCCGGACGTGCAGGGACCGGGCCCGGCACCCGGTCTGTGGCCGGTCGGACCCCCGCCACCCGCGTCGGCCTTTCGGCCCGCCGTGCCATTACCCCCCGCGGCATCGCCGCGACCGGTCGCCCCGCCACCGTCGGGAGCGGTTTTCCCGGGGAAGTGGGCGGATCAGGCACCCGCGGAGCGTCGGGGCGCGACCGCCGCCGCGGACGTGGCGTCCGATCCGGGACGGTCGGAGGTGACCTATCGCCCCAGCGACCCGACTCCACCGGCGCGTCCTCCCGATCCGTCGGCCTTCCCGCCAACGGGTCGACCGGCTGCGCTGCGGGTCGGGCTGTGGACCGACGCTCGGCGGGCCGCGGCGCCGCGGCGCCGGCACTGGAACAGCGGCGCGATGCTGTCGGTTCTCTTGGCGGTACTCTGGATCTTCGGGATTGGCAGTGCCGCGGCTGTCGTGGTGGGACTGGTCGCGCGGGTTCGGATCCGCCGCCGGGATGAGCGTGGCGCCACGGTGGCGGCCGTCGGTATCGGCCTGGGTTGGCTCGGGATCGGACTAACGATGATCTTGATCGTCGTTATCCTGAAATTCGTCTGACTGGTCCGGAGGGGCTGGCCACGATCGGTGTTTCTTCCGTGTGATTTCCGACATAATGAGGGTCTTAACTTTCGTGACGTCGGACACGGGACGGCGTAGGGCAGGTCCCGTCGGTCACGCTCAGCGGCTCCCGGCGGACCCGCGCTCTGAGGACGGTGGGGCGGAAGCCGCCCTCGGCGCGGTGGGTGTCCACACTCATTTGTCCTGTATCTGTCCTGTATCGACCTGCCGGGGCCCCGGACCGGGTCGAGGGATGCGCCGGATCGGCCCGTTCGATCCCACCCGTGGGCCGCCAGCGACGGCGGTGTGGTGCACAGCGCGTGGCGCGCGCTGTAACGCCCTCGTCAGTAGGCTCGCAGGCGTTCTGTGCAGCCCTACGTATCCCAACCCGTAACGACCGCATCCGACTGGACGGACCGTGGATCTTTTCGAATACCAGGCGAAGAAGCTGTTCGCCGAACATGGCGTACCGGTGCCCACCGGGAAGACCGCGACCACCCCCGAGGAGGCCCGCGCGATCGCCACCGAGCTCGGTGGCAAGGTCGTCGTCAAGGCGCAGGTCAAGACCGGAGGCCGGGGCAAGGCCGGTGGCGTCAAGGTAGCCGACGGGCCGGATGACGCCTTCGCGAAGGCGACAGCGATCCTCGGCATGGACATCAAGGGCCACACGGTCCACTCGGTGCTCGTCGAGGAAGCCAGCAACATCGCCGAGGAGTACTACGCATCCTTCCTGCTGGACCGGGCGAACCGCACCTTCCTCGCCATGGCCTCCCGGGAGGGCGGCATGGAGATCGAGGAGGTGGCGGCGACCAAGCCGGAGGCGCTGGCCCGGATCGCGATCGACCCGCTCAGGGGAGTCGACGCGGCCAAGGCGCGCGAGATCGCGGTCACGGCGAAGCTGCCCGAGGCGGCTCTGGACGGCGCGAGCGAGCTGCTGGCCAAGCTCTGGACCGTGTTCCTCAAGTCGGACGCCACCCTCGTCGAAGTCAACCCGCTGATCCTCACCGGTGACGGCCGGGTCGTCGCCCTCGACGGCAAGGTCAGCTTGGACGACAACGCCGACTTCCGCCACCCGGAGCACGAGGCGTTCGTCGACGTGGCCGCGGTGGACCCGCTGGAGCAGAAGGCCAAGGAGAAGGGCCTCAACTACGTCAAGCTCGAGGGTGAGGTCGGGATCATCGGAAACGGTGCCGGCCTGGTCATGTCCACCCTCGACGTGGTGACCTACGCCGGGGAGGAGTTCGGCGGCAAGCGCCCGGCGAACTTCCTCGACATCGGCGGCGGCGCGTCCGCCGAGGTCATGGCAAACGGTCTGTCGATCATCCTTGGTGACCCGGCGGTCAAGAGCGTCTTCGTCAACATCTTCGGTGGCATCACCTCCTGCGACGCGGTGGCCAACGGCATCGTGCAGGCCCTGAAGATCGTCGGCGACGTCAGCGCCCCGCTGGTGGTGCGCCTCGACGGCAACAACGCCGAGGAGGGCCGCCGCATCCTGGCCGAGGCGAACCTGCCGGTGGTCAAGCCGGTCGACACGATGGACGGCGCGGCGAAGCTCGCCGCCGAGCTCGCCGCGGCCGCGGCCTGACCTGGGCGAAGGGGATTGCGAACCGATGGCTATCTGGCTTGACGAGAACAGCCGGGTGGTGGTGCAGGGCATCACCGGCTCGGAGGGCAGCAAGCACACCCGCCGCATGCTCGCCGCGGGCACGAACGTCGTCGCCGGCGTGAACGCGCGCAAGGTGGGCCAGCAGGTCGAGGGCGTGCCGGTGTTCGGCTCCGTCGCCGATGCGATGGCGCAGACCGGTGCCAACGCCTCGGTGATCTTCGTTCCGCCCGCGTTCACCAAGGACGCGGCGATCGAGGCGATCGACGCGGCGATCCCGCTCGCGGTGGTCATCACCGAGGGCGTGCCGATCCACGACACGACCGAGTTCTTCGCCTACTCCCAGTACAAGGCGACGACGCGGATCATCGGGCCGAACTGCCCGGGTATCGCGAGCCCCGGTCTGTCCAATGCCGGCATCATCCCGGCCGACATCACCCCCGGCGGGCGCATCGGCCTGGTCAGCAAGAGCGGCACGCTGACCTACCAGATGATGTACGAGCTGCGGGACTTTGGCTTCTCCACCTGTGTCGGCATCGGTGGCGACCCGGTCATCGGCACCACGCACATCGACGCACTCGACGCCTTCCAAGCCGATCCGAACACCGACGCGATCGTGATGATCGGTGAGATCGGCGGCGACGCCGAGGAGCGGGCCGCGGCGCACATCGAAGAGCACGTGACCAAGCCGGTCGTCGGCTACGTGGCCGGCTTCACCGCGCCGGAGGGCAAGACGATGGGCCACGCGGGCGCCATCGTGTCCGGTTCGTCCGGTACCGCGCAGGCCAAGAAAGAAGCCCTGGAGAAGGCCGGCGTCCGGGTTGGCAAGACCCCGTCGGAGACCGCCCGGCTGATGGCTGACATCATGCGGTCGTTGTAGGCCTGTCCCGATGCCGAGCCCCCGCGGGACGCGGGGGCTCATCATCGGGACAGGTAGGGGTCTCGGCCGCGGGGCTTCGGGGACGGACGTCTTCCCTTCGCTTCCGACGGCTGCAAGACTTCTGCATCGGTGCATCGACGGCTCTCGTCTCCGCACCGACCGACCAGACGAAGTGGGGTTGCCGTCGTGGCACAGATCGGCGGTCGTAGCGTCGCCACCAACGACATCGGGGTGGTCGCCTCTGGGGCGGTCACGTTCATCGTGAGCTTCCTGCCGTGGTATTCGGTGAGCCTGGGGTTTTTCGGCCGCTCGGCGGAGGCTCACAAGAACGCCTGGGGGCTCGGGTTCAACTCCTGGTTCCCGGTGTTCCTGGTGGTCGTGGTCGCCGGTCTGGTGACGGCGCGCGTCGCCGCCAACGTCCGCATCCCGGACGTTGGTCCGGTCTCGATCCTGTGGATACTGCCGGCCGTCTCGGCGTTCGCCGTCCTTCTGCTGTTGATCAGATGGATCCGGTTCCCCGACGTGCCGAGCGGGGTGGACGCCGGGCCGAGTTTCGGGTTCTACCTCGCCTTGCTGCTGACGATCGTGCAGACCGTCTTCGGTGTGCTCACGGCGCTGGCGAGCGGAGCGCCCATTCCCGGCCGTCCGGGTGCCCGTCCCACCGGGCCCGGTCAGCCGGGCGCCTGGCCTCCGTATGGTGGTCAGCAGCCGCCCTACGGTCAGCCCTACGGCCAGCAGCCCACTCCCGGTTACGGCCAGCCGCCCACGGGGTACGGGCCGCCGCCGGGCTATGGGCCGCCCGGTCAGCCGCCCACGGGCTACGGTCAGCCGCCTGTCGGCGGATACGGCGCGCCGCCCGCCGGCGGATACGGGCAGCCGCCTCAGCCGGGCGGGTACGGGCAACCGGCCCAGCCGGGCGGATACGGCGCGCCGCCCGCCGGCGGGTACGGGCAGCCGGCCCAGCCGGGCGGGTACGGGCAGCCGTCGCAGGGTCAGGCTCAGTCGCCCGCAGGTTATGGCCAGCAGCCGCCTCCGCCGGGTGGTTACGGCCAGCAGGAGCCTCCTCCCGGTCGTTGATCCGATACGTGCCCGCCTCCATGCAGCCGCCCAGACTGCCGCGACGCCTTGCCGATCGGATCTGGCAGCGGGGCGGACGGCCCCTGGCGGAGGCGGTCGCCGCGTCGGCTGCGGGCTTGATATTCATCGAATTCGTCGTTCTGGTTGTGTGGGGAGCCGACACCGGCTCCTCCACCGGACCCGCCGCGGCTCTGCGCGTCGGAGCCGATCTGTGGCTTGCCGCTCACGGAACGACGCTGCGGCTCCCTGACGGGATCATCGCGTTCCGGCCATTGGGCCTCGCCCTCTTTCCGCTGGCCGCGGCGCTGAGCGCGGCACATCGGCGGGCGAGCGCGGTACCGCTGCAGCCGCATGCCGTTCTCAACCGGATGCCCCTGGGCCGAGTGTCGCTGAACCGGGTGTCGCTCGGCCGGATGCCGCTGGGCCGGGTGTCGCGGTTGCGGCCTGCCCGGCTCGGCGGAGGGCGCTCCGCCGCTTCGGTGGCGGACCTCGGGGACTCCCGCGGGGGCCGCTGCCGGTCGGATGGCGCCGTCGGGGTCCCTTGGCGGGCCGTGGCAGGCGACGTCATCGGCGTCGTGGGCGCCCAGACTCTCTTCGTCGTGGTCGTCGCGCTCATCGTGCGCACGCACTCGGTACGGCCGACCCCCGGTTCTGCGGCGCTGGGGACGGTCGCGTTCGGGATACCGGCCGCCCTGCTCGGCGCGCTGGCCGGCCGCCATCGGCTGCGCACGGCATGGCGGATGCTGCCCGTGATGCTGCGCGTCCCCCTGCTGTCCGGCGCGGCGGCGTTTATGGCGCTGCTGGCGGCCGCCGCGTTCGGGGTCGCGCTGGTGCTCGCGGCGACCGAGCCCGAGGTCGCCGCCGCCGAGCGCTCGCTCGACGTGGGCGTGCTCGGGGGTCTCGGGCTCACGGCGACCCAGCTTGCGCTGTTGCCCAACCTGGTCCTCTGGGGTCTGTCCTACGCCCTCGGACCAGGATTTCGAACGGGTCCGGGTCTGGTCCGGGCGGATGTCGTCCGCCCGGCCGACCTGCCGGACCTCCCGGTGCTGGCGGCCCTTCCGCCGAGCGCGTTACCCAGGCCCGGGTGGCTCGTGCTGGCGCTGGTGCCCGTCGTGGCCGGCGTCGTGCTTACTGTCATGGTCCATCGGGCGAGCCTGGGACGCCGCTCCCGGGCTCGCATCCTGACCGTCCTGCTCGGGGCGGTGGTCTGCGGTGTCCTCGTGGGTCTGGCGGTCCAAGTGTCGATGGGACAGGTCGGGACCGTGACGGGTCAGGGTAACCACTATGGTCCCTCGTCCGGATGGCTGTGCGGCCTGATCGCCGGGGGGGAGACCGCGCTTGTCGGACTCCTGTTGATCGGCGGCATCGACCTGGCGGCCCGTCGGGCCGAGCGGCCGTTCGTCGCCGACGACGCGGCGGCGCCCTCCTGGTGGCGCAGGCTGCAACCGTCCGGATCATGGTCGTCAGCCCGGCTGTCACGACGACACCCCTGACCGGCCTCGCGGCCCCGCTGCCGCGGCCTCCTCGAGGTCTGTGGGCCCGCAGCTCCCCGCCCGGCGGGGACCTTTCCCCGCCCGCTCCCTCCCCGCCTGCCCGGCACCCCGTCGGCATCCGAAACTGTCTGCGCCGTCGGTTACCGTGACCGCACTGGATCATCTTCACGGAGGTCGTCGTGGCGGTCACGGTCGCCCGTATCCGGGCTGAAGCACTTCGCCTGCGGGAGCTGGGCTGGTCCTATCGCCGTATCGCCCGAAGACTGCAGGCCCGCCATCACCTGAGCGCGCTCGTCGCGTTCCGCCTCGCGCACGGCTGGACGCAGGAGGAGGCCGCACGCCGCTGGAACGAGCGGTGGCCCGGTTCGGGGCCGGCCAAGACCGGTAAGACCTTCTCGTACTGGGAGAGCTGGCCGGCCAAGGGCGGCCGGGCGCCTTCCACACAGGTCCTGTCACGGCTGGCTGAGCTCTACCTGTGCCGGCCGGGTGATCTGCTGGACGGGCGGGACTACGGCGAGCTCGATGAGGGCTTCGAGGGAGGTGCGGGCCCCGCGGCCTCCGCCGGGTGCACCTGTGCAGCGGGCGGCACGGGTGGGGATGAGGAGGACGGGTGTGCGGGGCTGCGCTCGTTGGCTGACGGGCTGTCGTCTCCGGCGGCCTGCGAGGTCCCGTCCGCCCAGGCCATCGACGCGTGGCTGGCAGATCTCCTCGCCGGATGGGTTCCGGCGGCATGATCGGCAGCCCCGGGCTCAGGTGGCTGCCTGGCGGGCCACGCCCGGCGGGCGCCGGTGCGCGCGTTTCCGGCGGGAAGCGGCGGAGCTGGTCGAGTCAGTACAGTCGGACCGGCCATTGTTCCGCCGCCGTCCGCAGATGGCGGTTGCGCAGCGGGCGGCTCGTCGTGTCGCCCGATTCTGCTTACGGAGTGTGTCTGTGTCTGCTCGTCTCGTCGTGCTCGCCTCGGGAGCGGGAACCACCCTGCAGGCGATCCTCGACGCAACCGCGGACCCCGGGTTCGGCGCGGCGGTCGTGGCGGTCGGCACCGACCGCTATGGCACCGGCGCGGAACGGCGGGCCCGGGCGTCGGGGGTCCCGGTGTTCACCGTTCGTCTCGAGGACCACGCGGACCGGGATGCCTTCAACGCCGCGACGGCTGGGCGGATCGCCGAGTTCGCGCCCGATCTGTTGGTCCTGGCGGGCTACATGAAGATTCTCAGTGCCCGGGTGATCGGCCGGTTCCGGACGATCAACACCCACCCGTCGCTGCTGCCCGCCTTCCCGGGAGCCACCGCGGTGCGTGACGCGTTGGCCGCCGGGGTGAAGGTCAGCGGGGTGACGGTGCACTGGGTTGACGAAGGCGTTGACACCGGTCCAATCATCACTCAGCGGGCGGTGCCGGTTGAGCCAGGCGATACCGAGCAGACACTTCATGCACGGATCCAGAGCGTCGAGCGAGGACTGTTCGTCGCGACGATCGGCGAGATCGTGCGGGCCGGGAGCGGCGACTCGGCCCCGGCCGGACCTCGACGGGGCGAGCATGGGTCTCCCGCATCGGTAGAAGTTTGGATACAGGAGGAATCATGACGTCATCGGGCGAAGGTGTGGCCGGCGAGGGCGGGGCTGTCCGCGGATCCGAGCCCGGCGAAGTGGTCCCCACCGGGCGGCGGCCGCTGCGACGGGCGCTTGTCAGCGTCTACGACAAGAGCGGGCTCGACGTCCTCGCGGAGGCGTTCCTCGTGGCCGACGTCGAGGTGGTCTCGACCGGTTCGACCGCCGACGTCCTGGCCCGTCACGGGCTGGCGGTCACACCGGTGAGCACCGTGACCGGGTTTCCGGAGGTGCTGGGCGGTCGCGTCAAGACGCTGCACCCCCACGTGCACGCCGGTCTGTTGGCCGATCTGCGTAACGCCGAGCACGCCGCGGCGCTGGCCGAACTCGACATCGCCCCGTTCGACCTGGTCGTCGTCAACCTGTATCCGTTCGCCGCGACGGTCGCCTCCGGTGCGAGCGAGGACGAGGTGATCGAGCAGATCGACATCGGCGGTCCGGCCATGATCCGCGCGGCGGCGAAGAACCATGCGTCGGTCGCCGTCGTCGTCACACCCGGCGACTACACCGAGTTGGCCGCCGCAGTCCGCGGATCCGGATATGATCTTCCCGCTCGCCGCCGGCTCGCCGCGAAGGCGTTCGCCCACACCGCGGCGTACGACATCGCCGTGTCTTCGTGGTTCGCCGGCGCCGTCGCGCCGGACGAGGTGGCGCGGGAGAGCGGATGGCCCGACGTGCTGTCCGCGCAGTGGCATCGTACGGAGGTCCTGCGTTACGGCGAGAACCCCCATCAGCGCGCCGCGCTCTACGTGGAGAGCGACGCCGGGGGTCGGCCCGGCCTCGCCTCGGCCCGTCAGCTGCACGGCAAGCAGATGTCCTACAACAACTACACCGACACCGACGCCGCCCGCCGAGCAGTGTTCGACTTCACCGAGCCCGCCGTGGCCGTGATCAAGCACGCCAACCCCTGCGGCATCGCGGTCGGCGCCACCATCGCCGAGGCCCACCGCAAGGCGCATGCCTGCGACCCGGTCTCCGCCTTCGGCGGGGTGATCGCGACCAACCGTCCGGTCTCGGTCGAGCTTGCCGAACAGATCGCGGAGATCTTCACCGAGGTCGTCGTCGCACCGGCATACGAACCCGCCGCGGTGGAGATCCTCTCCCGTAAGCCGTCGATCCGGCTGCTGGAGTGCCCGCCGCCGCCGCACCAGCGCGGGATCGAACTGCGTCAGATCAGCGGAGGCCTGCTCCTGCAGTCGCGGGACGCCGTCGAGGCGCCGGGCGACGAGCCGTCCGGATGGACGCTGGAGGCGGGATCACCTGCGGACGAGGCCCTACTGGCCGAGTTGCGGTTCGCCTGGCGGGCGGTGCGCTCGGTGAAGTCGAATGCCATCCTCCTCGCGTCCGGCGGTGCCACCGTCGGCGTCGGGATGGGCCAGGTGAACCGGGTGGACGCGGCCCGGCTCGCGGTGACCCGGGCAGGGGACCGGGCGAAGGGGGCCGTCGCCGCGAGCGACGCCTATTTCCCGTTCCCTGACGGCTTCGAGGTGCTCGCCGAGGCGGGGGTGCGGGCCGTGGTCGAACCGGGCGGGTCGGTGCGCGACGAGCTCGTCATCACGGCCGCCCGAGAGGCCGGCATCACGCTCTACTTCAGCGGTGTCCGCCACTTCGCGCACTGACAGCGGGCCACCAGGCCGGTGGCACCGGCGTATGTTCCGCCAGCCACCGGCCGAAGCCTTTGCCGAGGAGTCGTCGGCGGCACCGGCACGCATCTCTTCACCAGCGCATGTCTTCACCGGAATCGGTGGCCCCATCGCGGATGCCCGTCCGTACGCCGATACTCCAGTTCGATCGAAGGAGTCGACTCCACGGTGTCGCCGGTGTCGCCGGCGATCCCGGTGCCGTCGCTCGCCACGACGCCGGGCGCCCCCGGCGCGTCGGTGCGGGTGTCCGGTCGGGCACTGGGCAGGCGTCCGGGACGCTGCTTGACCTCCGGTAGATGATCACTGTCAGGCCGATGATCGGCCTGGGACAGCGACAGTCCGGCCGCGGCCGCGCCGGGCCGGGCTCCCGTCCGCTCGTCCGCTCCGGATGGCCATGGCGGACCGGACGGCCATGGCGGACCGGACGACTGCTGATCGGTGCCCGGTCGTCTGTCCCCGGACGTTCTGTCCCGACCCGCCGGCCGGCTGGCCTCGGTCGATGTTCCGACCGGCTCTGGTGGCTCTGGTGGTTCGTCCGTGGCGCCGCCCAACGGCGCCGTGCGCCGTTCGGTGCCCTCACTTCACGAGGCGGCGTTCGCCTCCGCGGCTGCCGAGCCCCGACGCCCGCTGGCGCTGCCGTTGGACGTCGTCGCCGTCGGGCTGGCCGCCGCCGCGAGCGCACCGCCGGGCTGGTCGCCGTTCGGCACATAGCGCTGGGCGACCCAGTCCAGGGCGTCGCGCCAGCTCGCGCCGTAGAGCACCGAGATCCGATCCGCTGTCTGCCTCGCCAGCGCCTGGACGAACACTCGGTCGTCGCTGTCCAGGTGTCGGGCGTCCCCGAAGGTCTCCCAGGCCCGGAACATCAGTTCCTGCAGCTTCTTGCTGTGTGGTGATTCGTCTGTCACGTCACGCTCCATCCCACTTGGGCACTGCGGCCGGAAGTCTGCCCTAAGCCTGCATGATGCCTATAGGTGGGGGTGTTGCATATTGTGCGCGTGATGTGTTCGGATGGGGTAATCGCATCTTTGACCGCTGGCATGTGATATAGGGCGGCTATCCCCCGCTCCGGCAGGTCGTGGCATCGGGCAGATCGCCGTCGTGGAGGATCCGCCGCCCGACGGGCCGGCCGTTCACCCGGGCGCCGTTTCGGGACAGCCCTGCGTCTCGAGACGTAGAGACTCGAGACGCAGAGATACGGGCCGCGTCGAACGATCTCGGCTTGCGGCCGGGAGACGCTGGGGCCGGCGAGTGGGATGTCGACACCCGGTCCGCGCCCCGCCGTGCGCCGCCCCGCCGTGCGCCGCCCCGGCGTGCGCCGCCCCGGCGTGGCTCCGCCGTGCTCTCGTGCGTCCGTGGGCGCCGGATGCCGCAGGCGGCCTACCGTGTGTTGGTAAGGACCGATGTCCTGGTTGGATTGGTGTTCGATGCATCCTGCACTCGGGTGGAAGCCGTCGCCGATGATGGTGGGGACGCCACCATGTCCCGTACGGGGCCACTGTCCAGCAGGAGATCCCAACCGCTGCCGGAGGCGAGGGTGACCGACGCGGTGCGCGGCTCCGGCCCGGCTCGACCCGGGGGTGATCCAGGCCGCCCCGGGCCGGGGGGGCTGTACCGATCCGACGGATATTCCGGCGGACATGAGGCGCCCGATCCCCGGGCGGAGCGGGCAGAGCTGCCGCTGCGCCGCGCTGGGGCGGAAGCGGACCGGCGGCGTCCGTCGTGGCCGGGCACCACCCGCGTCGACGTCTTCCGTCCGATCGAGGATCGTGACGAGCGCCTTCCCGCCGAGTATCGCGGGTTGCGTCGGTTCGACCGTCCCGTTCCGCCGGCACCGGCCCCGCCGGCCGCCCCGGGTCAGCCCGGATCGTCCCCACCGGAGCGGGTCGAGGGCGACGGCATCCCATCGCACGACCCGTGGCGTCCGGTGTCCTCCCCGCTGGTCGGCCCCGAGGAGCACCGGAAGTCGGCGGTCGGTGCGGAGCCTGGGCCACCAGTGGCAGGGACCATCTCCGGATCCCGGAGAACACCGGTCCCAGCTGCCTCCCCGCCACCATTCGTCACGCCCGGCGCACCCGCCGGGCCCGGGACTGCCGGGCGTGGCGACGGGGGCGGGATCGGCGGCTGGCTACGGCGGGAGGCCACCTTCGCGTTGGTGCTCGCCGGGGTCACCGTCGGGCTGGTGCTGGTCTTCCAGGACAGATGGCGCCGAGGAATGGTGGTCGTCGGCGTGGTCCTGGTGATGGCCGCTCTGGCCCGTCTGGTGCTGCCGGCACGGCGGATCGGCCTGCTGGCGGTACGGGGACGGGCCTTCGATGTGGGTATTCTCCTTCTGTTTGGAGTATCTGTGATAATCCTCACATTCGCTGTTCCCTATATCGGCCCGTGACGGGTTAGCGCAGGCCGGTCATGGTGCGCCGCATCGCCAGACGGGTCAGGGAACTCGCCGGGATCGTGCCGCGGCCCAGTCCGATCTCGACGAGCGTGTCGTACAGCTCGGTACGAGTGCGGGCGGCCCGCACCGCCGCGTCCATCAGCGTGCGGCGCCGCCCGGCGAGACCGGCGAGCAGGGCCGTGTGCCGCAGATGCCGTCCCAGCTCCGCGTCGAGAGCGCGTCGGTAGACCCGGCCCGCGCTGGCCGGGTGCGCCGCGCGGACGGCGGCATGCCCGGCCAGCGACCCCGACAGCACCGCGTAGTAAATGCCCTCCCCGGTCAGGGGGTTGATCAGGGAGGCCGCGTCCCCGGCGAGCAGCACGGGACCGTTCGGCTGCCGGGGGCGATGGGTCGACAGCGGCAGATGATGGGCCCGCAGCGTGGCCGGATGCGCCGGTGTCTCGGGCAGCATGCGGGCGAGCGTGCGGCGCAGGACGGTCTTGGCGCTCGTTCCGTCCGTCCCGCCGGCCAGCCGGGACCGCAGCATCCCGTAGCCGATGTTCGCACGGCCGTCGCCGATCGGGAACGACCAGGCGTAGGCCGGCCAACCCTCGTCGGTCATGTGGATGAACTGTTCGGGGGGGCCGTCGTCGAAGGCGACGTCGGTGTAGGCCCGCACGGCGATCGCCATCGCCTCGGGGGGGTTACCCGGCAGCCCGAGCCCGCGGCGTACCGCGGAGTTCGCGCCGTCCGCGCCGATGACGACCCGCGCCGTGAGCGTGCCGTTGACCACGACGACCGGCTCCCGTCCCCGACCGTCCAGGCGCGGCCGGTCGGTAAGTTCCAGGGACCGCACGCGCCGCTGGATCAGCTGAGCCCCACGTGCCTGGGCCGCGGCCACGAGACGGGCATCGAAGACCTCCCTGGGTACCACGTAGTTGGCTCGGGCCGAGGGAGTGGCCACCTCGGCGCCCCCTGGGGTGCGCAGGCGCATGCGGTCCACCGGCCGGTACCCGGCGACCGCATCGGTCACGCCGAGATCACGCAGGACGTCCAGGCCGTGCGGGGCGATGCCGTCACCGCAGGTCTTGTCCCGGGGGAACTCAGCGGCGTCGACGATGACGACGTGTGCGTCCGGGCGTTCCCGCAGGGCGCCCAGAGCCGCCGCGCTGCCGGCCGGGCCGCCCCCGACGACAAGGACGTCGATCGTGCGGGAAAGTAGATCGACCGCCTCGTCCACGCGCACGATCGGGGTGGCGACGGTGATCGTGTCAGCGTCCTTGACTGGTCCTGCCGTTACGTATCGTGGTCCTGCGGTTCCCGTGATGTCACGTCTCCCCGCCCGCTCCCGCGGACCTGAGCCGTCCCTCGGATCCACGCCGTCCCTCGGGGTCACGCCGGATCCTCGGGCCTCCGTGGTGGCGTTCTCTCCGGGGTGCTCGTCATGCGGGGCGGGCGGGCCGGACGAGGATGTGAGGGTCTGCACGCCAGCCAGTCTCGCAGCCGGCTGCCCCCCGGTGGACGCATGCCCCGCCTCGCCCGGCCCGCGGGGTGGACCGGGTGCCCGGGTCGTCGGGACCGGCGGGAAAACCTCGTACAGTGCGGAACGTGGACGCTCTTGGACAGGTGGCGGCGTGGCCGGTCGAGACCGTCGCGGTCGCGGTGATGGGTCGGGCGGACGAGGCGGTCGGACCGGGTGCGGGGTCCGGGTGGCCGGACGCAGCGGTGACCCCGCGGGTCCGGGAGGTGGCGCGGACCGGACCACTCGATCACCCCTTCCGGCTGGCCTCGGTGTCGAAGCTGCTCAGCGCCTATGCGGTCCTGATCGCCGTGGAGGAGGGCGCGATCGGGCTTGACGATCCCGCCGGACCCCCCAGGTCCACCGTGGCTCATCTACTCGCCCACACCTCCGGGCTCGCGTTCTCGGGGACCCGCACATTGGCCCCCCCGGGTACCCGTCGCATCTACTCCAACACCGGGTTCGAGCGGCTGGGGGAGGCGCTGGAGAAGGCGACCACCATCGCCTTCGCCGACTACCTCGCCCAGGCGGTCTTCGAGCCCCTCGGGATGCACGGTGCCCGGCTGACGGGATCCCCGGCCTCCGGCGTGACGGCGACGCTTGCCGACATGCGACGCTTCGCTGCCGAGCTCCTCGCCCCGACGCTGATCACCTCCGCGACGTTCGCCACGGCCATCTCGGTCGCCTTTCCCGGACTTGCCGGCGTGCTGCCGGGTTTCGGCCAGCAGACCCCCAACGACTGGGGACTCGGCTTCGAGATCCGCGGCAACAAGCACCCGCACTGGACGGGCAGCTCCAACGCGCCGTCGACCTTCGGCCACTTCGGGCAGAGCGGGACCTTCCTGTGGGTGGATCCCGTCGTCCGCCTCGCATGTGTGACTCTTTGTGATCGTGATTTTGGCGAGTGGGCCCAGCGAGCCTGGCCACCGCTGGCGGACGCGATCCTGGCGCAGGCCCCCTCGTGGTCCGCAAACCGCTCGGCGTGACGTGCGAGAAAGGGCGGGGCGGCGCGGCCGTCAGTGACCGTTTCCGGTCGGATGCCGGTTTCTTCCGAGGGCATTGTCAGCTTTTGGTCATGATCTGGAACCCGGCTCTCCTTCCCATGGTCCGCGCGGGACGGCCGTGGCTCATGGGCCATGATGTCGGCATGTTTCCTCGGCGAGACCGATCCCGACGGCCGGTTCCTCACCCGGCGCAGGCAGGTATGGATACGCAGAGTAGCGATCGTCGCTGCTTTCGTCGGGGAGCCGGTCCCGTATGACTGAGGGGGTGAACGGTCATACCGTCCAGGTTGTCCCGGCTGTTGATCCCGGTGAATCGGTTGTTCCGGTCGATCCGGTCGATCCGGTCGGTTCCGCGGGTCGGGTGGACATCGGCGTGGCGATCGGCATCCCCGAGCCGTACCGCACAGAGCTTCAGGACTGGCGGGAGCGACTCGGCGATCCGAACGCAGCCCTCATCGTCCCGCACGTCACCCTGCTGGGTCCGACCTCCGTCGGGCTCGTGGACCTGCCCGTGATCGAGCGCCACCTCGCGCGGGCGGCGCGGGCGAACTCCCCGTTCACCATCCGCCTGCGGGGATCCGGCACGTTCCGGCCGCTGTCCCCGGTCGTGTTCGTCGCCCTTGCCATGGGTATCCTCCGGTGCGAGAAACTGGCGGCGGTGGTGCGGTCCGGTCCTCTCGACCGGCCGCTCAGCTTCGCCTACCATCCGCACGTCACCGTCGCGCACCACCTCGCCGAGGACGCGTTGGACCGCGCCTTCGATGCGCTCGCCGAATATCAGGCGCAGTTCGAAGTCAACGGGTTCGGGCTGTATGAAAGAGGCGCCGACCTGCGCTGGCGGCAACTACGCTTCTTCCCGTTCGGTCGCCCTGCGCGTGGGCCGGAACCGGTGGGCGGCGGGGGGCGACGCGCCACACTCGGATCTCGGGAGTAAGCGCGCGTCGCCGGGGGGACAGTAACGAATGTGGCGGGACCTCGTCAGGCGGTACGGGCCAGTGTCGGGACGGTTTCCGGCACCGCTGTGGCAGTACGCCGGAAACGTCCTTTTCTCGATCACCTCATCCGGGCATATTCCCGCTACACAGCCGACGGCGGTGATCGTCTCGCGGCGTCGGCGACCTACTTTGCGTTCCTGTCGTTCTTCCCGCTGGTCGCGCTGGCCTTCGCGGTCACCGGCTTCGTCGTGGACGCGTACCCCGATGTGCAGGAGAGCCTGACCCGGCAGATCAACGACTATCTTCCGGGTTTGGCGGACAAGCTCGACGTTGCCTCGATTGGCAACGCCAAGGTCGGCGTGGGCATTATCGGTCTTGCCGGCCTCCTGCTCGCCGGACTCGCGTGGATCGACGCGCTGCGGGGTGCCATCCGTCTCGTATGGCACCAGGACATCGACGTTGGCAACATCATCACCCGGCGGCTGCGGGATGTCACGGTGCTCGCGGGACTGGGGCTGACTCTGTTGGCCTCACTCGTCGTGACCAGCCTCTCGACTTCGGCCACCGGGTCATTCCTGAGCTGGATCGGCTTGTCCGGCAGCACCGCCGCGGCCTGGGTGACCGGCCTGCTGGCCCTGCTCGTCGCCCTCGCGATCGACACCGCGGTTTTCCTCTATCTGTTCTGGCGGCTGCCGCAGCAGACCGACCGGGTGCGGATGGTCCGGGGTGCGGTGCTCGGCGCCGTCGGAGTCGAGATCCTCAAGATCGTCGGCACCTGGCTGGTCGGGCAGACCATGAGCAATCCGGTGTACGGTACGTTCGCGGTGATCGTCGGGTTGCTCATCTGGATCAACATCGTCATGCGATGGACGCTGTTCGTCGCGGCTTGGACCGTGACGGCGCCCTACAACTCCGACGTCTTCCCCTCCGGTTCGGCAGCCCGGCATTCCGTCGCCGCGGCGGCCGACCACGCGGCGGCCGACCACGCGGCGGCGGCAGGCGCGGGCGCGGGATCCGCGGGGCCGGGATCCGCGGGGCCGGCGTCCTACCGGTCGAGCGGCTCGCCGAACCCGGAGGCCTCCCGCCGCCCGGTGTCCGGCTCCCAGACCGGCTCGACGCCGCTCGAGCCGGCTTCATCCGACTCGTCATCGGCGAAGCCATCCTTGGCCGGACCGCTGCGGGTGGCGTCGGAGGGCAGCCCGCGTGGCACGGTGCCCATCCCCGCCCGGGTACGGGCACTCCTGCGCCGGCGCATACCCTCGGGGACATCCAGCGGGTCGGACTGATCAGGTCCGGCCGCCGGCCTCAGCCTCACGGACACGTGTCCGTCGCGCGGTGCGGGCGGCCGACCCGACGGGCGCTCGACGTCCCGGAGGCCCGCCGCCGCGTGCCGCCGCCGGTGCTGGCGCCGACGCACTCGGGCGGCTCGACGGGTGAGCGCGGTGAGCAGGCATGCCACGACGGTGCAGCCGATCGCGATCCAGGTTATCGGGCCGATGCCGCTGCCAGGATCGCCCGCGCGGGCGACGCCGTGCCGCGAGGAGGCTGTTGCCGCGCCGGCGGTTGGCACGACCCCTGGACCCGCCGGGCTGACGGAGGGCCGGTCTCCCGCGGGCCCGCTCGACGCCGGCGCCGTCGCCCTGGGGTTCGCGAGATACCCGACCGGGGTGACCGTGTCGGCGTGCGCGAAACCCCAGTCGAGCAGCGCGCGTGCGTCCTTGCCGTAGGCGGGAGCCGTCCGCAGCAGGGCGACGATGAGGGTGTGGCCGTCGCGGGTGGCCGCGCCGACGAACGTCGCGCCGGCCGCGATGGTGTAGCCGTTCTTCACCCCGATAGCCCCCTCGTAGGAATGCAGCAGGGCGTTGTGGTTCTGGATCTCGAAGCGGGTACCCCCCCGGCCGGCGAGCGAGGCGCGCGGGATCGTCAGGTAGCTCCGCACCGTCGGGTTGTCCAACGCCGCCCGACCGAGCACGGCTAGGTCGTGCACACTGGTGACCTGGCCCGGACTGTCGAGTCCGGTCGGGTCACCGGCGACGGTGTCCGTCGCGCCGAGCGACCTGGCCAGAGCGTTCATCCGCTGCAGCACGGCGGGGGTTCCCCCGCTCGCCTGGACCAGGGCCATGGTCGCGTCGTTTCCGCTGGAGATCAGCATGGCAGTCGCCAGGTCACGGACGGTGTATCCGACCCCCGGCACGAGACCGACCTTCGTGCCGTCCACCCGAGGGGCGTTCTCGTCGACCGTCACGACCCGGTCCGGCGGCAGGCCGGGCAGCACGGTCAGCGCGGTAAGGATTTTCATCGTGCTGGCCGGGAGATCCTGGGCGTGGGGGCGGTAGGCGGCGAGGATGGCGCCGCTTCCCGCGTCCGCGACAAGCCACTCGGCGGCCGTGAGACCGGCCGTGAGACCGGCCGGGGGAGCGGAGTCGGAAGCGGCGGTGGGTGCCGGTGCGGCGAGTGGGACGGCCGCGGCCGCCGGAACGATCTTCAGGAACGGGGCGAGAATCGCTCCGAGGACCGCCACGGCCACCAGCGCCCGCCCGAGGCTTCCGCGGAGGCGACGCGGGTCATGCCGGGGCGGACAGGGGACACGCACCTGTCGAACGCTACTGGGTTGCCCCGTTCCGCAGAAGGGTGGTCACGACCCGTGTCGCGAGTGGGCGTTTCCTGTGGAGGAATCCACTGGTTGCGGCTTTCCCATTGAATGCCGGGAGGAGCCCGTATGGACAGAGAGGCTATGGTGCCCGTGTGTTGTGACTCCTCTGTTCTTGAGGTGCGTCGTCGCGCTGGCCTCCCGGGTGGGGTCGTCGAGCGTGGTCTCCGGGGTGGGACCGGTGGCGATGGTCGGCGTCGTCTTCCTGTCGGGACCGCCGTTTTCGCGGTTCCCGGTGCGGGTGGCATACCCGGCGTCCGTGGAGCGAGGGAGGATGCCGGTCGTGCTCACACCCGTGGTGTTCCTGCGCTTGTGGTGCTTGGGCCGCCGGGGGCGTTCCGGATTCCCGGCATTCGGCTTGCCCGTGGCGGGTGGGTCCTCGGTCTCGGGGTCGCTCGTTTCCCGGAGGCCACCACCGGCCGTGGACGCCGGCCCGCCGTGCCGTGACGGCGATCGTGCCGCGGTTGGCTCCCGTTCATCCGACGCCGTCTGGTGCGGAACGCGAACCGCGTCCCGAACCAGGCTCTCGATGTCGCCGCGAAGAGATTCGAGTTGGCCGGCCAGCTCGCCGCGCACGTACTGCCGGGTCGCCGCATCGCTCTGGGCAAGCCGGAGCGCGGCGATCTCACGCGCGAGAAACTCGGTGTCTTCCCGCATACGTACAGCGACCGCCCGATCCTCGGCCAGCGAGGCACGGTCACGGTCGTCCTGTCGGTTCTGGGCGAGCAGGATCAACGGCGCCGCGTAGGCGGCCTGGGTCGAGAAGGCCAGGTTCAGCAGGATGAAAGGGTAGGGATCCCACCGCAGCAGCGGTAGCGCGATGTTCAAGGCTATCCAGACGATCACGATACAGGTCTGAATGGCGAGGTAGCGCCCGGTTCCCAGGAAACGGGCGATGGCCTCCGCGAAGCGACTGACCGATTCCCGGTCCATGCCCCGGGGGATCAGTGTGACCCGGCCGGAAGCGGGCAGGTCGAGACGCTCGGTGCAGGCACCACGACGTCCCGCGGCCCGTGATGTTGAGATGCTCATGGAAGATCCCCCTCCGCGCGCCCCAGTCACCGCCGGACAGCTGTGAGTGCGCATTCCTCGAGCAGGCCGCGGGCGGCACCGCCACGGCGACCTCTGGTCGACACGACTTCGATCGACCGCACCTGCTTGTGCACTGCTCGCGGCCCATGCGACTGCCGACCCGGACGGATCAGGGAAGCCCGGCCGGGACAGGGTGGATCCGCGCTACCGGCACGAACCGATCGGGCCGGGAGATCGCGGTGACCATCGACTCCCGAGCCGGAGACGCCGTCGCCGACGGCACGGCTGCACCGGACAGGAGGGCCGTGCGTCCGAACAGGCCGGACTTCCGAACAGTGCCCCGGGCGTCGTCCACCCGGGTTCCGTGGACGCGGGCCGGACGCGACGGTGCGCGCTCATCGGCCCGGGATTCAGCGCTGGCTGACGTCCACGAGCAGGAAGCGGCCTTTACTGGAGCACCCGCCAGGACTCACAGCGGCCACCTCCTCGCGCTGGTCCTCCGTAGAGGATTTTTCGGGGGCTTGTCAAGGATAACCGCCGGAGTTGTTCCCTAACCCACTGGGGCACCCGTGATATCGGTCGCGATGACGTCACCCGAAGCGGGGACCGTCACCGTGGCGCGGGTGGCGCGGGTGGCGCGGGTGGCGCGGGTGGCGCGGGCGCGGGCGTTCCACTCCTCGGCGGGCCGCGCGCTCGCCTCGGCCAGGATCTGCCAGAACGCCGAAGGAGCATCGGCGAGCGCGGCAAGGCGCAGCCTTCGCAACAGCATTCCCTCGTCTGGTTTGATCCGGCGCCCCCGGATGTCGTCGGCACCCTCCATCGCTCCCTCCCGTCATCCCGCCGTCTTGCCCGTCTTGCCCGCCGACCTGGCCGGCCCGCCCACCTTGCTCGCCGACCTTGCCCGCCTTGCGTATCCCTTGCGCATCCTCCGTGTCGGTGCCGCCCGTGACCAGACCGTCGTCCGGGAGAGGTCGGTGTTGTGCGGGACAGGCCGGTGTTGCGCGTAATCGGTCCGACCTTTACCGCAAAGTGCTCCCGGGCAGCGGGGGAAGCGCGGATACTGATCAAAGCGGCGGGACGGCGGAGG
The DNA here is from genome assembly GCF_978021225.1 of Frankia sp. CeTa3Moorea. Taxonomy (NCBI): domain Bacteria; kingdom Bacillati; phylum Actinomycetota; class Actinomycetes; order Frankiales; family Frankiaceae; genus Frankia; species Frankia sp. CeTa3Moorea. The sequence continues at coordinate 21,684 of NZ_CDXDOR010000048.1, forward strand.
AGTCGCGCGAGATGATCTATCGTGGGTAGGCCCGTCTCGTTGATCGTGCGGCATGACGGGCCTTCGTGGTCGGCCTGGTCCCCGCAGTGCCCAGGGCTGGCGATGGCCCAGCCGTCCGCCGCGGAGCTGCGGGCCGCGTTGCCCGACGTCCTCGCGTGGTACTTCGGGGAGGACACCGACACCGACGCGCAGATCCACGTCGAGCGGAGGCTGTGCGGTGGCGTCGTCGTCCGGATCGCCCAGGATGCGCAGCTGTGGGAACGTCAGCTGGTCGCCGACCGGCTGGGCGAGGCCTTGGCCGCCGGGGACCAGGCGGCGCGGCTGCGTGCGGCCCCGGGTAACGCAGCCGGTGAGGTGATCTATGTCTGCGCGCTGCAGTCGGACCGCGTCTCCTGGCTGACGGGCCAGCTGGAGGACGAGAACGACGCGGTCGTGGCCACCCTCCCGGTGGCCGAGACGATGCTGTGGACCATGCGGTTCGGAGCGGCCCACAGCGGGGCCGGGGAATCGGTCCAGCCGCCCGCCTACCGCCCTGAGACGACGTTCAGCGAGGTGATGCGGACCTTCGCCGGGTCGCTCCAGCACCTGCGGGCGTGAGCCGCGGGACATCGAAGGCCATGGTCGTCCGATCGTGGTTCCTGATCGCGGCCGGTGTCTGGGCGTAGGGTAGCTGGCCGAATTTGTAAAATATTCACTTATGGCCTAGGTGCTGTGGCGGTTGCGGCGGTCGTGACAACAGGAGGGTGGGCACTCGGCTTCGGCCGCGGATCCATTCTTCGACACCGCCGTCGAGGTGCCCGGCGGCACGCAGCAGATCATGGTGGAGGGTCGCGAGTGGTCGGTTGTGGATTGGTTCGTGGTGCGCGACGCGGTTGCGGAGCCGAACGAGGCTGTCGACGGGGTTGTAGATCCGGGTCCGTTGTGCCGGGCGAAGGTTCGGGAACGCGCGGCGGAGTGCGGGAGTCCACAGGCCGCAACCTGACGTAGGCGTCGGCGATGTCCTGCCGTCGAGGGGCTTCGAGGATGCCGGCCGGGTCGTCGTACCACTGGCCGGGCCTTCGCTGGCGCTGATGCCAGAGAGTGAGCTGGTCGTGCAGGGCGTTGCGCAGGACGATCTCGAAGAGCCCGAGGACCTTGTGGAACGCGGCGCTGATGCTGCTGTTCCACTCGTACAGGGCCACTGCCCGCTCGAGGTCGTGGTTGCAGGCCCGTTCGTACGGATCGAGGGGTTCGGCGCTCAGCCTGCGCCGGAGCTGGACCGCGAGGGCGTGCGACGGGGTCACGGCGTTCGACATCGGGTTACCGGTCTTCTAGACTTCGAGGTGGACACCCCGGATGGCCTCTACCGCTCAGGCGGCATGCCCCGGGGTTTTGTCTGTCCGCCCACCTTAGGGCGATCTACGTGGCCGAACTCGCGCCCCCACACGAAGACCGCGGCTCGCGGCCGGTGCGAGGCTGGTGGGCTGACTGGAGTCGAAGCGTGTGTCCTGGTTCCTGATCGCGGTGGGTGTGTGGATGTGGACGATCTGGCCAAATTTGTAGAACATTCACTTATGACCTAGGTACTCCCCGGGGCCGGGAGCGGTCTTGTGTCTCTCGTGTGTACCCAGGCCGTTAGAGATCGTTTCCGCTCGTATGGTCGACAGAGGTCTGGTCGATTATGTCGAGGGGGTGACGGTGAGCGCTTCGCCAGGAGTGGTAGGGACGGCTAGGCTGATCTCCATGGAGCGAGCGGCGCGGCTGACGGCTGTCGTCACGCATGAGGGCGACTGGTACGTGGCACGGGCTCTGGAGGTCGAGGTGACCAGCCAGGGAGCCAGCGTCGAGGAGTCGCTGGCAAATCTTCGCGAGGCGCTGGAGCTGTACTTCGAGGACCAGCCGTTCCCCGTGACCGCTGCGGACGGTCCCATCGTCGCTCCGCTGGACATCCGCCTGTCGGCGTGACGCCCGCGCTGCCTCGGGTCTCCGGGGCGAAGGTGGTGAAGGCTCTGGGGCGTGCCGGCTTCGAGGAGGTCGCCACGCGTGGCTCGCACTGCAAGCTGAGGCACAAGGAGAACGCCCGGGTCGTGATCGTCCCGCTTCACCGGGAGCTGGCGACGGGCACGCTCGCCTCTGTTCTGCGTCAGGCGGGCATCGAGGCGGAGGAACTTAGGACGTTGCTCACCTGAGCTGCGCGTGGTTCTGGGTGCAAGCTGGGTGGGTGACTCTGTCGAAGCGTGTGTCCTGGTTCCTGATCGCGGTGGGTGTGTGGACGTGGGCGATCTGGCCGAATTTCCTTCGGAACGTGTGGAAGGATGATCGTTCCTGGGACGACGGCCCGACCGGCTTCTTCACGGTGCACTTGGTCCTGACCGTCGTCTCCCTCGTAATCGGTTCCGTCGTTGGCTGGCTCGGCATCCGCGGCGCACGCGCCGTCCGCCATGGCGATACCGGTGATGGTGCCTCATCCAGGAAACTGATCAATTCGGGTCGTTGACATGCTGAAAGCGGCGGTAGTCTTCGAAACCGCTCCGTGTCATGATCGGCTCTACGCCGTGTGATCCTCCTGGCTTCAGAGCCTGCCCAGCCGCGGAGCCATGCCACCAGCGTGGCACGTCTACGGACCAGTTCCGCAGATCAGATACCAGGGATGACGGGCCATGGTCATCTCGCCGCCTCCGAACTCGCCGGTACCACGCCGCGGACCATGCGGGCAGAGGGGCCGCGACGTAACGGTCGCCTAGGGGGACGGCCGCCGCGTAGCCGGCCGTCGCGTAACGAGAACCGCCACCGAGGTGGATGCCACATCCGCCACCCAGCAGGCCACGACTTCACTATTTGTTGGGAACTTGGCCGTTTCGTTGTGGCACGTGGCTAATCCTGATGGCTCATACCTCGCCCAACGACTGAGTGGATAGACGGGCCACCGCTACCAGCAGCGGGGCTCTTCCCGAACCCCGGCCCTTCCTCCGGAGGAGGGGGTCCGCCGCCGGCGGTGGGCGCCGGGGGTTCCCGCGCGACGCGGTGTCAGCCGACCTGCTCGGTGGGCCGCATGAGTAGTTCGTTGATCGCGACCCGCCGCGGCCGGGTGACGATGTAGGCGACGGCGTCCGCGATGTCCTCGGACTGCATCGGCTCGATGTCGGCGATGCGGCGCATGACGATATTCCGGATCTCCTCGCGGATGTGGGACCTCAGCTCGGTCTCGACGGAGCCCGGTTCGACCACCGAGACGCGCACGTGCCGGGCGGTGACCTCTTGGCGCAGCGACTCGGTGAACGCGTTCACCCCGAACTTGGTGAGGTTGTAGATGCCGGCGCCCATGGTGGCGTGCCGCCCCGCCACTGAGCTGATGTTCACCAGGTCCGCGACCTGGCGGGGGCCGTCGTCCGCGGCAGTGAGCAGATGCGGCAGCGCTGCATGGGTGACGTACAGCAGGCCCTGCAGGTTCAGGGCCACCATCCGGTCCCACTCCTCGGTCGGCGCGTCGAGGATCGGCCCGGGCAGCATGATCCCAGCGTTGTTGACGACGGTATCGAGCCGACCGAGCTCCGCCACGGTGCGCTTCACCGCGTCGACGGCCTGGGCCTGGTCGGTGATGTCCAGCGGGAGGGGGAGGGCGGTGCCGCCGGCGCCGGTGATGTCGGCGGCGAGGCGCTCGAGCCGGTCGCCGCGCCGCGCGACCAGCGCCATCGCGGCGCCGTGCCGGGCCAGCTCGCGGGCGGTCGCCTCACCGATGCCGCTGCTCGCACCGGTCACCAGGGCAACGGTGCCGTCCAGCCGTTCGCTCATGTGTACGCGCTCCTGAGTCGTGGGCGAAGTCGCCGGGTCGGTCAGCGTGGTCAGATGCCTTACCCGGAGCGGCTGGAAGGCGGTGTCGCGGCCGGCCGCACGAACCGGTGGAACCCGGCGACAGGCACTGTCCGGTCATGCCGGGCGAAGCCTACTGGAACGATCCCGCTTCCGTGGACAGCGAAGTCGAGATTCCCCGTCCATAGGGAAGGAGCGTCATGGGGTCAGCTCGCCGGACGGGTGGGGGTCACTACCAGTGGGCGGCGGCGTCCGTGGTGTCCGTGGACGTCGGGGTGCCGATGTTCTCCCCGATCGCGGGGCAGCCGGACCAGTCGTATGGTCGATCCTGTGCTATAAGCCGTTCTGAGCCGAAGACAGAGCGAGATCCGTTCTAACCCCACAGTGTGCATATCGGTGCGGCGAAGATCTTCGGGTCGAGTTGATACAGTCTCGGCCCGGTGTGTAGTATCACACCGGCGATGAAGCGTTCACCGAGTTCATCTCGTAGCCACGTCAGATGACGTACCGAATTCTTGCCGGGCGCCGCGTCGGCCTTCACTTCGATTCCGATCACCTGCTCGGCGCCGAGCTCGGCGAGAATGTCAACCTCGTGGCGTCCGGCCTCCTGCCGCAGGTGGTGAAGGCGGGCTCTACTGGAGCCGGCTGGAAGCTCGGCCCGAACCTGCGCGGCCACAAAGGTGTCGAGGATCCGACCGAGGAGATCGCCGTCTCGGAGCGTCGCGTTGACGTCGAGGCGAAGGGCAGCGCCGATCAGTCCGGGATCGACGACGTACTTCTTCGTCGTCCGGACAAGCCGCTTGAGTCGGTTCGTCGTCCATGCGGGAAGCGCCTCGACTATGAGCAGGTTGCTCAGTAGGTGATCATATGCGTCGGCGGTCTTCGCGTTGATTCCGGCGGTTTCGTACAGCGTCTTGCTGTTCACTACACCGGCGGAGTTCAGAGCCAGGACCTCGAAGTATCGTCGTAGGCGATACGGGTCCCGGTTCTCATGGAGAATTTCGACGTCACGGGTGAGAAGCTGATCCAGGTAGCTTTCCAGCCAGTAGCCGCGGGTGCGGTCCGAGAGGTGCAGCGCGGCTTCGGGGAATCCGCTTCGCAGGGCCATCTCGACGTAGCCGCGAAGGTCTGGTGCGCCTGACGGCACGACCAGCAAATCCGCGCCGCTTGTCGCGATTCGATCAAGGAAGGTCGGCCTGTCGACTCGGCCGATGATCTCTCGTATGGTGAGACCGGTCATAGGCACTCTTACCAGGCGGCCGGTGCCGGGCCAGTTGTCGGCTTCGAGATCCGTTCGTACGGAGCCGGCGACGATGAAGCGGCCGGGCCGGGGCTCGGAATCGACCGCACGTTTGATCGCGCCGAGCACCGTCGGAACCATCTGCCACTCGTCCAGAAGAATCGGTTCTGGAAGTCCGCGGAGAGCGGCGTCGGGATCCGCGGTGAACGCGACAGCCTCGCGTGGTTGATCGAGACGGATAACTGTGCGGGCATGCCGGGCCGCTGTCGTGGTCTTGCCGGTGGCCCGCGGCCCGACGACCAGTAGTGCCGGCAGTTCCTGCAGAAGATCACGGATCAGGCCGTCGACGAGCCGTGGGAGGTAGGGTCGATTCATGATCGAATATTACCAACTTCACGCACTGGCTAGTAGCAACCTCCCGCAAATACTGGTACTAAGATGCCGCAGTCGCTCCGCCTCGGGCCGTCGCGGCCGTACCCCGGTGGTGACCGTGCCCAGGCGGGGCCGGGTTCGCGGGTGTCGATCGCTGGGATGCTGCTGACCGCGGCCCACCACGCCGTCTCCGGTGCGGAAGCGGCTGTGACCTGGGACGATCCGATCTTGTCGGTGGCGTCGGGTAGACACCTCTCATGGCAGCAGACGAGACGACCTCCGCGCTTCCGGTGGCTTCCGGCCTGGCGTCGCCGGTCGCGCATGCTCCGGGCCCGGCGGACCCGGTGCCCGGTGGGCTGCGGGAGCGCGCGGAGGAGCTGCTGCGGGCGCTTGCCGGGCCGGCCGCGGCGCTGCGCGAGGACCAGTGGCAGGCCATCGACGCGCTCGTGACCCACCGGCGCCGGGTGCTGCTCGTCCAGCGCACCGGTTGGGGCAAGTCGGCGGTGTACTTCCTCGCCACGGCACTGCTCCGCGGTGCAGCGGGACGCGCTGCTCCGACGGTGATCGTCTCCCCGTTGCTCGCGCTCATCCGCAACCAGGCGGCGGCCGCGGCGAGGCTGGGCATCCGCGCCGGCGAGATTCACTCCGGCAATGTGACCGAGTGGGACGAGGTCTACGCGGCGTTGCGGTCGGGCGAGCTCGACGTGCTGCTCGTCGGGCCGGAGCGGCTGAACAACCCGACCTTCCGGGACGACTACCTGCCCGAGATCGCCGCTACCACCGGGTTGCTCGTCATCGACGAGGCGCACTGCATCTCCGACTGGGGGCACGACTTCCGGCCCGACTACCGGCGGCTGCGTACCCTCGTCGCCGGGCTGCGTCCGGGGGTCCCGGTGCTGGCCACGACGGCCACCGCCAACACCCGCGTGGTCGAGGACGTCAGTGAGCAGCTCGGAACCTCCGCTCCCGCCGGCCCAGCGTCCGCCGGGACGTTGGTGCTGCGCGGGAGTCTCGATCGGGAGAGCCTGCGGCTCGCGGTCGTGTCGCTGCCGCAGGCCGAGCACCGGTTCGGCTGGCTCGCCGACCATCTCGGCGAGTTGCCCGGATCGGGGATCGTCTACACGCTGACGAAGGCGGCGGCGGAGGAGCTGACCATCTTTCTGCGCGGTCAGGGTCATGCCGTCACCACGTATCACGGTGGCACCGAGGCGGCCGAGCGCATCGCCGCCGAGGAGGACCTGCTCGCGAACCGGGTCAAGGCACTGATCGCCACCAGCGCGCTCGGAATGGGCTTCGACAAGCCGGACCTCGGCTTCGTCGTCCACGTCGGGGCTCCGTCGTCGCCGATCTCCTACTATCAGCAGATCGGCCGGGCCGGCCGTGCGCTCGATACGGCCGAGGTCGTGCTCCTCCCGGCGGCTGAGGACCGGGACATCTGGCGCTACTTCGCGGACACCTCTTTTCCGCCGGAGCACGTCGTCCGCCGGGTGCTCGGAGTGCTCGCGGCCGCCGACCGGCCGCTGTCGACCCAGGCGTTGCTCGCGTCCGTCGACCTCGGCCCCAGCCGGCTTGACCAGATGCTGAAGGTTCTCGACACCGACGGGGCGGTCCGGCGGGTCAGGGGCGGCTGGGCGAGTACCGGTGAGCCCTGGTCGTACGACGAGGAGCGTTACCGGCGTGTCGCCGCGGCGCGGTCTCGGGAACAGCAGGCGATGCTCGACTACATCGTGACGACCGGCTGCCGGATGGAGTTCCTGCGCCGGCAGCTTGACGATCCCCACGCGGCGGCCTGCGGGCGGTGTGACCGGTGCACCGGTCGGTCGTGGTCGTCCGCGGTCTCGGAGTTCTCGCGGACGCGGGCCCGGGATGAGCTGCACCGGGCGGGCGTCCCGGTCGAACCGCGGCGGATGTGGCCGACGGGGATGGGCCGGCTCGGGGTCGACCTGGCCGGGCGTATCCCGGCGTCGGCCGGTGCCGAGCCCGGGCGGGCGCTCGCCCGACTCAGCGATGTGGGCTGGGGAAACCGGCTGCGCCCGATGTTCACGCCTGCCACCCTTGCCGCGCCCGGCTCCGCTGTGCCCGGCTCCGCTGTGCCCGGCTCCGCTATGCCCGGCTCCGCTGTGCCCGGTGCCCTCGACGGCCCGCTTCCCGGCGATCTTGTCGAGGCGGTGGTCGCGACGCTCGCCGGTTGGGGATGGCAGCGGCGGCCGGTGGCCGTCGTGTCGATCGCGTCCCGGAGCCGGCCCCGGCTCGTCGCGAGCCTCGCCGAGCGCATTTCCACCATCGGACGCCTGCCGCTGCTGGGGCAGCTCGACCGGGTCGCCGACGGGCCGCACACCGGGCAGGTGCACAACAGCGCGCACCGGCTCGCCGGCCTGTGGAATGCGTTCACTGTCTCCCCGGCCCTTGCCGCCGCCCTGGGCGAGCTCGGCGGTCCGGTGCTGCTCGTCGATGATCGGATCGTCACCGGCTGGACGATGACGGTCGCCGCTCGACTGCTCCGGCAGGCCGGAGCGCCGTCGGTGCTGCCGTTCGCGCTCGCGGTGGACACCGCATGACCGGCCGGGAGAAAGGCTCAGACGCGGCGGAACAACAGCGCCCGCTTGACTTCCTGGATGGCCTTGGTCACCTGGATGCCGCGTGGACAGGCGTCGGTGCAGTTGAAGGTGGTCCGGCAACGCCAGACCCCCTCGCGTTCGTTGAGGATCTCCAGGCGCTCGTCGGTACCGGAGTCACGGCTGTCGAAGATGAACCGGTGGGCCGCGACGATCGCCTGCGGGCCGAAGTAGTCGCCGTCGGTCCAGAACACCGGGCACGCGGTGGTACACGCCGCGCACATGATGCACTTGGTCGTGTCGTCGAAGCGGGCCCGGTCCTCGGCGGACTGCAGCCGCTCGCGGGTCGGCTCGTGGTCGTCAGTGATCAGATAGGGCTTCACCGCCCGGAACGCGTCGAAGAACGGTTCCATGTCGACGATGAGGTCCTTCTCCACCGGCAGACCTTTGATCGGCTCGATAGTGATCTCCGAGCCGAGGTCCTTCACCAGCACCTTGCAGGCGAGGCGGTTGGCGCCGTTGACCCGCATCGCATCCGAGCCGCACACCCCGTGCGCGCAGGACCGGCGGAAGGCGAGCGTCCCGTCGAGGTTCCACTTGACCCACATGATCGCGTCGAGCAGCCGGTCGCTCGGATCGAACGGCACCTGGTAGCTCTCCCAGTGCGCCTCGTCGACCGTCTCCGGGTCGTAGCGACGGATCTTGAGGGTGACTGTCATCAGTACTTGCGCTCCATCGGCTGGTAGCGGGTCATGACAACCGGCTTGTAGTCTAGGCGGATCTCCGCCTCTGGCGAGGCGGCCACCAGCGGCCCCGAGCGGTAGGCCATCGTGTGGCGCATGAAGTTGACGTCGTCCCGGTTCGGGTAGTCCTCACGGGAGTGGCCCCCGCGGGACTCGTTGCGGGCCAGCGCCCCGACGACCAGGACCTCGGCGAGGTCCAGCAGGAAGCCGAGCTCCACCGCCTCGAGTAGTTCGGTGTTGTAGCGACGCCCCCGGTCGGACACGCCCACCCGCTGGTAACGCGTCTTGAGGCCGGAGATGTCGCTCAGCGCCTGCTTGAGCGTCGCCTCCGTCCGGTACACCGAGGCGTTGACGTCCATCGACTCCTGCAGCTCGCGCCGGATCGCAGCCGCGTTCTCGGTTCCGGCGCCCGCGCGCAGGCGCCCGAGCAGGTCCTCGACGAACGACGCGGGGTTCTCCGGGAGGTCGGGGTGCCGTGCGGTCGCGTTCGCGTACTCGGCGGCGGCGATGCCGGCCCGCCGGCCGAATACGTTGATGTCGAGCAGCGAGTTGGTGCCCAGCCGGTTCGCGCCATGCACGGACACACACGCCACCTCGCCGGCCGCGTACAGACCGGGCATGACCGTGTCGTTGTCCGCGAGCACCTGCGCGTCCACGTTGGTCGGGATGCCGCCCATCGCGTAGTGCGCCGTCGGCTGGATCGGGATCGGGTCGTTGTACGGTTCGATGCCGAGATAGGTCCGGGCGAACTCGGTGATGTCGGGCAGCTTCGCGTCGAGCTGCTCCGGCGGCAGGTGGGTGAGGTCGAGGTAGACGTGGTCGGCGTCCGGGCCGCAGCCGCGGCCGGCACGGATCTCGGTGTAGATGGCGCGAGCCACCATGTCGCGTGGCGCAAGGTCCTTGATGGTCGGGGCGTAGCGCTCCATGAAGCGTTCGCCGTCCTTGTTGCGTAGGATTCCGCCCTCGCCGCGGGCACCCTCGGTGAGCAGAATCCCCATCTTCCAGATGCCGGTCGGATGAAACTGGAAGAACTCCATGTCCTCCAGCGGGATGCCCCGCCGGAACGCCAGACCCATTCCGTCACCGGTCAGCGTGTGCGCGTTGGAGGTGACCTTGAAGACCTTGCCGAAACCGCCGGTGGCGAACACCACCGACTTGGCCTGGAAGACGTGGATCTCCCCGGTCTTCAGCTCGTAGGCGACCACCCCGGCCGCCGCGCCCTCCTGCAGCAGCAGGTCGAGGACGTAGAACTCGTTGAAGAACTCGATGTCGTGCTTGACGCACTGCTGGTACAGCGTCTGCAGGATCATGTGCCCGGTGCGGTCCGCCGCGTAGCAGGAGCGGCGCACCGGGGCCTTGCCGTGGTCGCGGGTATGGCCGCCGAACCGGCGCTGGTCGATGCGACCCTCGGGTGTCCGGTTGAACGGCAGCCCCATCTTCTCCAGGTCGAGGACAGCGTCGATGGCCTCCTTCGCCATGATCTCCGCGGCGTCCTGGTCGACCAGGTAGTCACCGCCCTTGATCGTGTCGAAGGTGTGCCACTCCCAGTTGTCCTCCTCGACGTTGGCCAGGGCGGCACACATGCCGCCCTGCGCCGCGCCGGTGTGCGAGCGGGTGGGATAGAGCTTGGTGAGCACGGCGGTCCGGCAGCGGGTGCCCGCCTCGATGGCGGCACGCATGCCGGCTCCGCCCGCACCGACGATGACTGCGTCGTACCTGTGGACCTGCACGCCTACCTCCATCCGTCCGATGCTGGGGTCACGAGATCACCGGCGCGTTCAGATATCGGGATCGAAGGTGAAGATGACCAGGGTGCCGAGGGCGACGACCAGGAACGCCGAGGTATAGAGCAGCGTCTTCAGCCAGAACCGGGTCTGGGGCCGCCCGGCGTAGTCGTTGATGATCGTGCGCAGGCCGTTGGTGCCGTGCAGCTCCGCCAGGAGCAGCATCACCAGGTCCCAGGTGCGCCAGAACGGTGACGCCCAGCGGCCGGCGACGAACCCGAAGTTCACCCGCTGCACACCGCCGTCGAGGATGTTCATGATGAACAGGTGACCGAGCACCAGAAAGAACAACAGCAGGCCGCTGACCCGCATGAACACCCAGGCGTAGAGCTCGAAGTTGGTGCGCGCCTTGGCGCTGCCCGGCTTCCCCCGCCGGCGGGAGAGCCCGGGGGCGCGGGGCGCGACGAGTTCCGGCGCGCGCGGGCCCGCCGGGCCACCGGGGGGAGCGGTTGCCGTCATCAGGTCGTGCTCCCGAACAGCGTCTCGAAGGTGTGCAGCAGCATTCGGGAGGCGGCCGGAACCAGCAGCACGACGAAGATGACGAGCTCGACGTACAGCATCTGCTTCTGGTACCTCGGGCCGGACTCCCAGAAGTCGATCAACATGATCCGGATGCCGTTGAGGGCGTGGTACAGCACCGCCGCGACCAGGCCGACCTCGAGCAGGTTGACGACCGGGTTCTTGTAGACCTCGATCACCTCGTTGTACGACGTGGGGGAGACCCGGACGAGAGCGGTGTCGAGCACGTGGGCGAAGAGGAAGAAGAAGACCAGGACACCGGTGATCCGGTGGGCCACCCAGGACCACATACCCTCTCGACCGCGGTACAGCGTGCCCGCTGGTGCCTTCGGCAATGAAAGCTCCTCCGGATCGGCCCAGCCGATGGGCCGGAAAGGTCATGTCTGGGGGCGCTAGGGCGCCCCGACGCATCGTCGAGACGATGGTGCATCTCACCCAGATGCTAGTGCCGGGCCTGGTGGAGGGCATGTTCGGGCCGGGCGCGTCCGGGTGAACTCGGCCACAGGCGCACTGGGACGCCCCACCCCCGGGTTCCGGTGCCATTCGGTGCCGGCCCGCTCCCCGAGCCGTCCCTCGACCGGGTCGTCAGGGTACGAGGGTGGTGGTTTCGGTCGGCGCCGGTGCCGTCGTCGGAACGACGGGCGGCGTCGTGACCCCCGGAGAGGCCGATGCCGTCCGGCTCGGCGAGGGGGTGACCCGGTCGGGTGGTGTCTGGGTCGGTGGCGGGGAGGTCTGAACC
>NZ_CDXDOR010000049.1:0-25561 GCF_978021225.1 Frankia sp. CeTa3Moorea
AGCCATCAACCCCGGTGTAGCCATCAGCCCCGGTTCGGCGGGCGTCAAGCCAGAACCACCGCGCACCGCCACAGCAGGACCGACCGCGGCTGTCCGGCCGGCCCTGCCTGGGCCTCGACCTCGACCCGCAACCACGCGAGCCCACCCCCGGCAGCGAGTGCCTGGGTGGACTCCACGGTGACTGTGCTGCTCAGCGAGTCACCTTCGTAGACCGGGCCGGTATGATCGCACCCGTCCCAGCCGGCGACCGTGACGATGTTGGGCAGTGCACGGCAGACCTGGGCTAGCGCCAGGCCGATGGTGTGCCCGCCATATACCAGACGCCGCCCGCCCGCGGCGATCTCGTCGTGATGCACGGTGGCGATGTTGAGCGTGAGCCGGGCCAGTTCAGGCGCCGAGGACACCACGTCGGCGCCAACCACCCGCCAGCGGCGGCCGACCGCGATATCGGCGAAATGCTCGCCGCCGCGCACCTGCTCGCGGAAGACGTCGAGCCGCCACGGCTCGACCGCGGCCACGAAGTCCGCCGGGGAGGGGTGTACACCGACCTCGTCGAGGTCATCGTGGTGACCGGTGTCCGCGTCGAGATCGGCCAGGGGCAGCATCGCGCAGCGCCAGAAATCCAGCACGGGTCGCAGCTGCTGATCCACCGTACGGACCCGCAGGACCGCCAGCCCGGTCGGACGGCGCCCCGGCCTGGGCCGGTTCTGCCGCAACCCGACGACCTCCGTGGTGGTGGACAACGTGTCGGCGATCGCCGGGAACCGACGGAACACGAAACCCCGGTAGAACAGGTTGGCCCGCACGTGCTGCGTCGCCAGCGTCGACTGCCCGATCGCGATATCCCACACCAGTGCGGGATGAGCAACCGGGCACCGCCCGGCCACGGCGCGGGCCAAGCCGTCGTCCAGGGGCAGCCGCAAACGATCGCCCACGATCGCCTGATGCATCGCCGCGTGCCCGCTGCTCAACGTGACCGACGGCGCGGCGTCGAACACGTGCCCGACCGCCAGGTGTTCGAAGTACGGACCCTGCGCCGAGACGAGCGGGCTGGCAGCCCCCGCTGTCGACCTGCCGCCGCCCACCGCTCGGCTCCTCCCTGCCTGCCGCCACTGCCTGTCACCGATCACTATTGGCCGTACATTATCTTTTAGGCGGGCAGGTGCGCCGCGGGCAGGTGCGCCGCAGACACGGGCGACCCAGGCACGGGCGACCCAGGTGTGAAACCGGGCGATCCAGGTGTGGCCCCGCGCTGGCGAGAGTCGGGAGTTGTGGATGGAATCGACCGCCGAGACGTTGGCCCGGTGGGCGCACGACTATGTGCCGAGTGCCGCGGACCTCGACCTGGCGCAGCGCTCACTGCTCGACACGATGGCTGTCACGCTCGCCGCCCGGCAGGACGATCTGGTGGCGCTGTCGGCCGGGTTGCCGGACGCGGCGCGCTGGGCGGCGGTCGGGCACGTCCTGGATTTCGACGACCTGCACCTGGAGTCCACCACCCACATCAGCGTGGTGTGCGTCCCCGCGACGCTGGCCGTCGGCGGGGACGCCCGCGCCTACCTGGCGGGAGCCGGGATGATGGCGCGGCTCGGGGCGGCGCTGGGCTGGTCGCACTATGCCGGCGGCTGGCACGCCACCTGTACGGCCGGGGCGCCGGCCGCCGCCGTGTCCGCATCGGTGGCGCTGGGCCTGTCGACCGAGCAGATCGCCACGGCGATCGCACTCTCGGTTCCCGCGGCCGGCGGGGTGCAGCGGGCATTCGGTTCCGCCGGCAAGTCCCTGCAGGTCGGCTTCGCCGCCGACGCGGGAGTTCGGGCGGCGAGGCTGGCCGCCGTCGGCGCCACCGCGGATCCGACCGCGCTGGACGCATGGCTACGACTGGTCGGCGGCGACCCGGACCGCATCGACGTGACCGGCCCGGCGGTGCCCGGCGGGCTGGCGATCAAGATTTTTCCCTGCTGCTACGCACTGCAACGCCCGATCAGCGCACTGCGCGAGCACCTGCCTGCCGACGCCGTCGCCTCGGGCATCACCGCGATCGAGGTGAGCACACCCGCGGGCGCGGTACAGCCGCTGATCCACCATCGGCCCCGCACCGGGCTGCAGGGGAAGTTCAGCCTGGAATATGCCATCGCCGCCGCGCTGCTGGACCCCCATCCCGGCTTCGGGAGCTTCACCGACCTCGCCGTGACCCGACCCGAAGCCCAGCGCCTGCTCCAGCTCGTAGCCGTCACCGAGACCCCCGGCGGTGACGGGCTGCTCTCCGGCCGCATCGACATCACGCTCACCCTCAGCGGTGGCGCCCGGTACTCGGTGAGCCAGCGGCTGCCACCCGGGTCGCCCGGGCGGCCACCTTCGGATCAGGACCTGCGCGCCAAGATCGCCGACTGTGGCCCCGACGTTCCCGCGCTGCTGACCGGACTGGACTGGGCGCGTGCCGCGACGCTGCTGGCAGACCACCTGCCTGGCCCCCCGCCTGGCGCTCCTGCCGCCCGCACGGGCGGACTGGACGGACTGGACGGACTGGACGGACAAGGATCGGCGTGACATGATCGAGCACCAGCAGCACCGCCCCGAGTCGGGCACGACGCCGGGCGCCGCGCCGCGATCCTCCTCGCAGCGCTCCCCCTCGCCGCACGTCCCGCTGCCGTTGGCCGGGGTGACCGTGGTCAGCCTGGAGCAGGCCGTCGCGGCCCCGTTCGCCACCCGCCAGCTGGCTGATTTCGGCGCGCGGGTCATCAAGATCGAACGGCCCGACGGCGGCGACTTCGCCCGCCGCTACGACGTGTCGGTGCACGGCCAGTCGAGCTACTTCGTGTGGCTCAACCGCTCCAAGGAATCCCTCACCCTGGACGTGAAGACCACCGAGGGGCGCGCGGTTCTGGAGGAGCTGCTGACCGAGGCCGACGTGCTGGTGCAGAACCTCGGCCCCGGCGCCGCCGCTCGCCTCGGCCTCGACGCCTCGGCCCTGGCCGACCGGCACCCTCGGGTGATCCCCTGCACGATCTCCGGCTACGGCACCGACGGGCCCTGGGCCGACCGGAAAGCCTACGACCTGCTCGTGCAGTGTGAGACCGGCCTCGTGTCGCTGACCGGTAGCCCGGACCAGATGGCGAAGGCCGGGATCTCGGTCGCCGACATCGCCGCCGGCATGTACGCCTACACCGGCATCCTCACTGCCCTCTACCGGCGCGCCACCACGGGGGCGGTCTCCACGGTCGAGGTGTCGTTGTTCGAGGCCCTCGCCGAGTGGATGGGT
Source organism: Frankia sp. CeTa3Moorea (assembly GCF_978021225.1). NCBI lineage: Bacteria > Bacillati > Actinomycetota > Actinomycetes > Frankiales > Frankiaceae > Frankia > Frankia sp. CeTa3Moorea. Next base: position 3,260 of record NZ_CDXDOR010000049.1, read on the forward strand.
TCACCGGCCTACTACACCCGGTACGGCGGGCGGCAACCGGCACGGGTCGGCGCTCAGCACGCCACCATCGCCCCCTACGGCCCGTTCACCACCGCCGAGGACCAGACGGTGCTGCTGGCCATCCAGAACGAACGCGAATGGCACGCCTTCTGCCGGATCGTGCTCGACGACCCGGCCCTGGCCGAGGACCACCGCTTCGCGACCAACTCCGCGCGCGTCGCCCACCGCGACGCCCTCAACGGGGTGATCGCGGACCGATTCGCCGCGCTCGATACCGGCACAGTGCTGGCGTTGCTGGCCAAAGCCGGTATCGCCAACGCCCGGCTGAACTCCGTCGCCCACTTCCTCGACCACCCCGTCTTGACTGGCCGCGACCGGTGGCGCACCGTCGCCACCCCCGGCGGCGACATCGGCGCCCTCCTGCCCCCGGCCACCCTCACCGACCTGGACCCGGTGATGAACCCCGTTCCCGCCCTCGGCGAACACACCGACGCCATCCTGCGCAGCCTGGGCCGCACCGATACCGCCATCGCCGCGCTCCGTGCCGACGGCGTCATCTGACCTCCGCCGACCCCCGGCCCCCCTTCAAAGAGGACCCAGCGTGAGTACCCTGACCGCGGAAGAACAAGCCATCGTCGACACCGTGCGCGACTTCGTCGATCGGGAGGTCCGCCCGGTCGCCCGGGACCTGGAACACGCCAACGACTATCCCGAGAAGCTCATCGAGCAGATGAAAAAGCTCGGCATCTTCGGCCTGGCCATTCCGGAACCCTACGGCGAGGTTGCCGTCTCCACCCCCTGCTACGTCCAGGTCACCGAGCAGCTCGCCCGCGGCTGGATGAGCCTGGCCGGCGCGATGGGTGGCCACACCGTCGTCTCCACGCTCATCCTCACCTTCGGCACCGAGCAGCAGAAGCAGCGTTATCTGCCCGCACTGGCCAGCGGTGAGATCCGCGCCACGATGGCGTTGACCGAACCCGGCGGCGGTTCCGACCTGCAGGCCCTCACTACCAGCGCCCGCCGCGCCGGTGAGCACTACGTGGTCAACGGGTCGAAGACGTGGATCACCAACGCCCGCCGCTCCCAACTGATCGCGCTGCTGTGCAGGACCGATCCGAAAGCCGAGCCCAGGCACAAGGGCATCGGCATCCTGCTGGTCGAACCCGGCGACGGGTTCACCGTGTCCAAAGACCTGCCAAAACTCGGCTACAAGGGCGTCGAAAGCTGTGAACTGTCCTTCGATGACTACCATGCCCCCGTCGATACGCTGCTCGGCGGCGAGGAAGGCCGCGGATTCGCGCAGATTATGAAGGGCCTGGAGATCGGCCGGATCCAGGTCGCCGCCCGCGCCCTCGGTGTCGCCCGCGCCGCGCTGGACGACGCGCTGCGTTACGCCCAGGAACGCGAGGCCTTCGGCAAGCCGATCTGGAAACACCAGTCCATCGGCAACTATCTCGCCGACATGGCCACCAAGTACACCGCTGCCCGCCAGCTCGTCCTCCTGGCCGCCGACCGCTACGACGCCGGCGAGCGATGCGACCTGGAAGCCGGGATGGCCAAGCTGTTCGCCTCGGAAACCGCAATGGAGATCGCGCTCAACGCGGTCCGGGTACACGGCGGCTACGGCTACTCCACTGAGTTCGACGTCGAACGCTACTTCCGCGACGCCCCACTCATGATCATCGGCGAAGGCACCAACGAGATCCAACGCAACGTCATCGCCGCCCAGCTCATCGCCCGAGGGGGAATCACCGTTGCATGAGAGCGCTGGATAGCGCTGTTCATGCCGCCTCGCCTCTCGGTGAGGCACCCCCGGTCTGACCCGCTGGCGCGGTGCCGGGTTCCCGCTTCACAGCCACCGGCCCCGCAGGCGGGGTCTTACGGTCGACTCCACGGGCAGTTTTAACGTCGCCGATGTACTGGCGGTCGACGAGGTTATGCAGGTTGACCGCGGCGTTGGCGTCGCGGTCGATCGCCAGCCCGCAGGACTGGCAGTGAAAGGTAGTGAAAGGTGCGGTCGGCCAGGGTCAGGCTTGGGTTTCGCCAGCCACAGCCGGAGCAGGTCTTCGAGCTTGGATACCAGCGGTCCGCGACGACCAGCCGCGACCCGTACCAGATGGTCTTGTAGGCGAGCTAGCGCCCGGCGGCCCACTCGATAGGGCTGCACGGATCTCAATCTTGTTGTGATCACGAGACGAGGGGGGTCCTGGCGTGGGCCGGTGGGAGGACGAGCATTTTGCCCGGTTGGAGTGTGACGTGCCGGTGCGGGGGCCGGCGCTGATGCTGCACCGGCCGGATGACCCGGTGGTGATCCTGTGACCGGGGGATGGCCGTTGCTGGTCCTGGACGGCGACGGCGCCCTGATCACCAGCTTTCCGCGGGCGGAGTTCGACCGGGCCCACCGGTGGGCGCCTGCCCGGGCCGGGGAGCCGGTGGTGGAACTCCCGATCCTGGTGGAAGACCTGCTGGTACGGTTGACGTCCTCTCTCGCCTGAAGGCGAGGGATTCCAACTCTTACACGCCCACCGGAAGGGGAGGTGCGGAATGTTGAGGTTCGCGGTTCACCGGCACGGCCAACGTCGCGCCTCCCCGCGCAGTCACGGACCGTCCGGCCGCGATATTCCTTGCAGCGTTCACGTCGGCGTTGCACTCGTGCCCGCAGGCGACACACCGGAATCGAGATTGGTTCTCTCTCGATTCGGCGGCCACCTGCCCGCAGACCGAGCAACGCTGACTGGTGTAGGCGGCCGGGATTTTCTCCACCCGTCCGGGGGCTTTCTGTTCCAGCCGTTGGACGAGGAGCCCCCAGCCGGCCGCGAGGATACCCCGGTTCAGCCCGGCTTTCTGCGCCACATTCCGCCCGGGGCTCTCGACCGTGCCCCGGGCCGAGCGGGTCATGCCCCGGATGTTCAGGTCTTCGACGCGGATCAGGTCGTACCGGCGGGCAAGATCGGTGGAGGTTTTCTCCGCCCAGTTTCTCCGCCGGTCGACTTCCCGGGCTTTCACCCGGACAACCTGAGTTTTCAGCCGGCCGCGCCGGTTGCTGCCCCGTTTCGCCCGGGCCAGCCGTCGTTGCAGTCGCCGCAGCCGGGCCGCCTCGGCGGGCCGCAGCCCTGGGCAGGCCAGCAGCTCCCCCGTCGACAGGGCTACGGAGACCGCCACCCCCCGATCGACGCCGACGATCCCACCGGTCCCGGGTGCTTCGATCGGCGCGGGTGCGGCGGCGAACGCCACCTGCCAGCGTCCCGCCCGGTCCCAGGTGACCCGGAACGACTTCGCGTCGGGAACGGTCCGGGAACGACGAAACCGCGCCCAGCCCACCTTGGGGATACGCACCTGCGACCAGCGGCGGTTCACCTGACGGACATCGCCGGGTTTCACCGCGACGATCCGGAAACCCTCGGACCGGCCACGTTTCCGAAACGACGGACGCCGATGGGAACCCCGGAAAAAGTTGGCCATCGCCCTAACGAAGTCCCGCAGGGCCTGCTGCTGCACGATGATGCTGCCCGCCGCCAGCCACGGGTTGCCTTTCCGGGCTTCGGTCAACTGCCGGTTCTGCTCCGCCTACCCCGGTGCAGGTCCGCGCCACGGCCGGTACCACGACTGCTGTTCTACCGCGAGATTCCATACGTACCGGGCCTGCCCGCAATGCTCTTCCATCACAACCGCCTGTTCGACGGCCGGGTAGAGCCGGAACCGGGACATGCTTCCATTCTACCGAAGAAAGGCCACCGAATACCCAGCGAAAGTCGGCGTTTCCTCCCCGGCCTGAAGGCCGGAGCATCCACGCCGAGATCCCGGTGACGGCAGCGGTGGGCAAACGGCAGGCCGTAGTCGCGGTGCTGCTGAGGGCCGGTCGCGTACTGGTCATCCGGCGTGGGCCGCAGGCGCAGAGACCGGGCTACTGGGCTCCGCTGAGCGGCCGGATCGAGCCCGGCGAGAGCCAGGCTGCGGCGCTGGTTCGCGAGGTCCGCGAGGAGGTGGGGCTGGTGGTCACCCCCCTTGCGAAGGTCTGGGAATGCGACACCGACGACGGCAGCTACCAGCTGCACTGGTGGACCGCCGAGGTCGGATCCGACGAGGAACTGATCCTCGACCCGGGCGAGGTGAGCGACGCCCGCTGGGTGACGCCGCACGAGTTCACCCGGCTGGAGCTCACGTTCGCCGGTCACCACGAATTCTTCGAACGGGTGCTTCCGACCCTCGGTTAACCGGCTGTCCGATGTCGAGGCGGACCTGCCGGCGGGTCAGTGAGTGGGGTGGTGGTCGGCCGGCGGGGGTCCGGGGTTCGGGAGGCCGGCGGCGACGGCCCGGGCGCGGACACCGATATCGGCCTGGTCGGTAAACAGCCCGTCGATGCCCGTCTTGAGATAGGCGACCTGTTCGTCGACGGCCCGGCCGAGGTCGCTGGGGCTGGTGCCCACCTGGTAGTCCTTCGGGAGGAAGGTGTTCTCCGCGCGGAAGGTGTACGGGTGCACCACCAACCCGGCGGCGTGGGCGTCGGTGACCAGGGAGGTCGGGGTACCCAGCGTCCCGTCCCCGGCCCGGGGGATGACCTGAAGCTTGTCCGGGCCGATGCCGTTCGCGTAGCGGGCGATCTGCCACAGCCCGGCCAGCGTCGACAGATCCTGGTACGTCCGCGGGTCGCCGGCATAGACGAGGTCGAACGGCGCGCCCGTGGCGGACAGCAGCTGTACCGAGGCCGTGCGCAGGCCAAGTGTGCGCAGCTCGCAGAGATTCGTGGTCTCAAAGGACTGGACGTACACCGGCGCGCCCCGGTGGTTCAGGCCGTACCGGACCAGGATGTCCAGCAGCCGCCGCTCCAGGGGCAGGCCGGCCTTGGCGAAATAGGTCGGGTGCTTGGTCTCCGGGTAGACGCCGATCTCGCGGCCGAGTTCCCGGGACAGCCGGGCGCGTAGATCAAGCAGTTCGGTGAACGTCGGGATCTCGAACTGGCCGTCGTACCTGGTGTTCCGCGGGCGGACCTCGGGCAGCCGTTCCTTGGCGCGCAGCGTCTTCAGTTCGGCCAGGGTGAAATCCTCGGTGAACCAGCCGGTGGTCGCGACGCCGTCGAGAATCTTCGTCGTCCTGCGGGCGGCGAACTCGGGATGCGCGGCGACGTCGGTGGTTCCGCCGATCTCCGGCTCGTGCCGGCAGACCAGGACGCCGTCCCTGGTGGGCACGAGGTCCGGCTCGACGAAGTCGGCACCCAACCGGGCGGCCAGTTCGTAGGAGGCCAGGGTGTGCTCCGGACGGTAGCCGGACGCTCCCCGATGCCCGATCACCAGTGTCGGGCGGCGCTGGCCACCGCCGGAGCCGAGGGCGCCCGCCGGGGCGACCGAGGCGGCTACCGGGGCGAGGAGAGGGACGGCGGCGAAAGGCGCTGCGACGATCCCCGCGAGCACGCGACGACGGTCCACAAGTCCTCCAGCGCAGCGGCGACGACCCTCGCCGACGGAGCGCCCATAAAGCCAACCGGGAACAGCCGACCAACGAACGGACCACGTGTTACCCGCCGTGGTCGCCCAGATGGCACTTTGATGAACCTGGCGCACGAACAGCCGGCCGTAACCATCAGCCGCGCGCAACGGTGACGACCTCGGCCAGTCCGCCTCCGTCGACGTGCGGACCGCGGTGGCACGAGCGGCCCTACGTCCGCCCGGTCGGTACGGGCCGCTACGGTGTAGGGGTCGGCCCTGCCCGGCATGCAGGGCGATGTAGATGATCAGAGAGGGTTTCGACCGGAGGGCGAGCGATCGCGGATCGCCAGAGTTCGACGACAGGATCCGAGCTACGCGTCGATAGGAGGAGCGGACGTGGTCGACTTCGTCCTTCTCCGGCACGCCCATGCCGGCGAGAAACACACGTGGCAGGGGCGCGACGAACACCGTCCGCTCAGCCGGCGCGGCCAGCGCGAGGCGCGGGCGGTAGTGGACCTCCTCCGGCCGATTCCGCTGGCGCGGATTCTCACCAGCCCGTACGTCCGCTGCGAGCAGACCGTCGAGCCGGTGGCGGCCGACCGGGGCCTGCCGGTGCAACGGTGTTCGGCCCTCGCGGTCGGCGCCTCGCCGTTCGACCTGCTCGCCGTGCTCACCCAGGACGACAGCGGGGACGCGGTGCTGTGCACGCACGGCGAGGTGATCCACGTGCTGTTCGAGGCGTGGCGGCGGCAGGGCAGAACGACGCTGGCCGGCCCGGACGACTGCACCGCGAAGGGTGGTGCCTGGATCATCCGTGGTTATCCGGACCGCGAGGCCACCGCCCGTTACGTTGCTGTGCCGGGCAGCGGGGAACGGAACCCGCTCAGCCCGGGGCGGCCGACACCCGGACACCGCAGGTGAGGTTGGCCAGGTAGACCTGGGTGCGTCCGCTCGGGTCCAGCAGCAACGGCGGACCGCCGCGGGCCGCGGTGCCGAAGCTGATCTCCCGGCCGTCGGCGGCGTCGTGGAGCTGCAACCCGCAGTCGTCCGAGCCGGCGAAGTCCACGACCTCGACCCGGACAAGGCCCGAGGGGACCTCGAACGCGTCGGTGTCGCCGGTGCCGGCCTGCTGGGCGAAGGGCAGGACGGCCGTTCCCGATCCGGAGCGGGCCGTCACCGAGCAGCCGGGGTCGTTGGCCTGCCAGTGGAAGCCGCCGACAAGCGGTACCTGGAAGGTCTTCGCACCGTAGACCTCCTTGATCGTCTTCTGCTCGCCGGTGCTGTCGCTGGTCACGATGATCGTGCACCCGTTGTCGGTGCCTTCGATCTGGTCGATGATCGCGAGACGCCACGGCGCGTCGGCGGTGAAGGACTGCCGGCTACTCGTCGAGTTGTCCGCGCTCGAGTTGTTGCCCTCGGCCACCAGCACGGCGGCGAGCGCCCCCGCGAGCGCGAGGACCACGACGGTGCCGGCGCCCACCAGCAGCCAGCGGCGGCGACGGCGTGCCCGCGGCTCGGGTACCGGGGTTTGCGGCGAACCCGGGATCTGCGGCGAACCCGGGATCTGCGGCGAACCCGGGATCTGCGGTGCAGCCGGTGGGGTGGGTGTCCGGGCTGCGTCGGGAAGGATGCGCGTCACTGGGATCTGCGCCCCCCGGGCGTGACCGACGAGCCGCTCGCACAGGTCGAGCGCGGTAGGCCGTTGCGGCGGCTGGCGGTCGAGTGCCTCGCGGACGGGCGCGTGCAGCTCTGGAGCGAGCCGGTCGGAGTCGATCTGGAACTCGGCGGCCGCGATCCGCGACGCCACCGCGTCGGCGGAGCCGCTGCCGAACGGCGGCTGGCCGGTGGCGGCGAAGCAGACCAGTGCCCCCCAGCCGAACACGTCGCTGGCGGCGGTGACCTCCCCGCCCGTGGCCTGCTCCGGCGAGAGCCACCCGGGCGTGCCGACGACTCCGCCCACCGCGGTCAGCGGGCGCGCCTCGGCCGCCGCGGCGATCCCGAAGTCGATGACCTTCGGCCCGTCCGCGGTCCACAGCACATTGGACGGTTTGAGATCGCGGTGGATCAGGCCGGCCGCGTGGATGGACGCCAACGCCTCGGCGAGCCCGGCCGCCAGGATGATCTGCTCCCCGGTGGGCAGGGGGCCGGCCGCCGCGACCTGGGCGGCGAGGTCCGGGGCGTCGACGAACTCGGTGGCCAGCCATGGACGTTCGGCCTCCAGCTCGAAGTCGACGAGCCGGGCGGTGTGGGCACCGCCGACCCGGAAACACGCCTGGACCTCGCGATGGAATCGCGCCCGGAACTGCGGATCGTCGGCGTACTCCGGTCGGATCAACTTGACCGCGACCTGGCCGAGGGGACCCTCGGCCAGGTAGACCACACCCATCCCGCCGGCACCGAGCCTGCCCAGCACCCGGTGCCGGCCCAGTGACCCCGGATCCGTGGCCCGCGGCGGCTGCATCCTGACGCCGTGCGCGTCGCCCGGCACATCCACCCCCGTCTGCATCACCGCCGCCACCGGGCGGATCGCCCCACTATCGCCGAGGCCTGCGACGGTGACGAGAGCACCCCGACGATCGCTACTTTTCGTAGTCGTCGCACGCAACGAGGGTTCGCGACCGCCCCGCCGGCAGCCGTACCGGCCGGGCAGCCGAGGCGACGACAGCCGCGACGGCAGCTATGACGGCAGCTATGACGTCCTACTGACTGCCAGAGCTTGCACATGACGTCAACTTGGTGCCACTATGACGTCATGGACCTTGCGCCGTATGTCGAGAACCTCCGCCGGGAACTCGCGGCAGCCGCGGAAGCCGCGGGTGAGGACGCCCGCGCGCTGGCCGAGCGGCTCACTCTGCCCCTGGACTCGACCGTCAGGCTCGCCCTGCTGGAAGCGCTGTCGGCCGCCGCCGACGAGATCACCCGAGAGTTGGCGCCGGGCTCGGTCGAGGTACGCCTGCGTGGGCGAGACCCTGATTTTGTCGTGACGCCACCGCCGACCGACCACTCGGGGGCGGACGACTTCAAGGCCGCCGTGGTCAGGCAACCGTCCGCCGCTCCAGAAGACGACGAGGGACGTACCTCGCGGATCACGCTACGCGTCCCCGAGCGTCTCAGACCGCGCATCGATGAAGCGGCCGAGCACGAAGGACTGTCCGTCAACGCCTGGCTGGTGCACGCCGTCTCCGCCGCGCTCGACCCTGGTGCCGCGGGACGGCGCACCGGTCCGCACGCAGGCCAGCAGATGGGGCGGCGTTACAGCGGCTGGGTGCGCTAGCCACGCCAGCGTTCACCGCGTTCACCGCGCCAGCGTTCACCGCGCCCGGGCAAGCCACGCCCGGGCTGACGACGCCACAAGGAGATCATCATGCCGACTTTCCGCACCCCCGAGCCGATCCTCGCCGTCATCGAACTCGGGACCGGCCACGTCCGGATCAACGCGAGCGACCGCGCCGACACGGTCGTGGAGGTAAGCCCGAGCGACCCGTCGCACGACACCGACGTTCAGACGGCGCGAGAGACCCTCATCGAGTACGACGAAGGGAAGCTTCACCTCAGAGCACCCAGGAAGAAGGCCCGCTCGCTGTCCGGGCCGGACGGCTCCGTCACCGTGACAGTCGAGCTGCCCACCGGTTCGCGGGTCGACGCGAGCTCGATGACCAACATCCAGAGCACGGGCCGCCTGGGCGATTCCAGCTTCCACACCGCCACCGGCGACATTGACCTTGACCAGACCGGCAGGCTCCGGCTGGGGACCGCCAACGGGAACGTGTCCGTGGGCCGCACGACCGGGCACACCGAGATCAAGACCTCGAACGGCATGATCCGGATCCGCGAGATCGATGGCTCGGCGGTAGTCAAGACGGCCAACGGGGGCGTCACCATCGGTGAGGTGACGGGGGACGCGCGGCTGATCACTGCCTCCGGTGCCATCACCGTCGACCGCGCGCTGGCGGGGGTCGAGGCCAGGACCGCCTCGGGCAGCGTGCGGATCGGCGAAGTGGTGCGCGGCGCAGTCGCGCTCGTATCCGGTTCCGGCCGGCTCGAAGTGGGAGTACGGAAAGGTACCGCCGCCCTGCTGGACGTCCGCTCGGGACGCGGCGGTGTGCACAGCGAACTGACCGCCATCCACGCCCCCGCGCCCACCGACGAGACCGTCGAGGTGCGCGCCCGTACCGGCGACGGCGACATCCTGATCCACCGTGCCTGACCATTCCCGAAGCGCGAGCCGGCCCGGCTACGCTTTCCGCCCGATGGCGCCGTAGCAGCTGACCTGGGCGTCGGTCAGGTCAGCGGGCACGGTGTCATCGGGCCGCCAGCGGTGTGCCACCTCCACCCCCGGGTCGACCAGCTCCAGCCCGGTGAACAGACGCTCGACCTCGGCACGGCTGCGTAGCTGGGTGGAAATCCCCCGTTGCCGGTAGGCCTCGGCCGCCACCAGCAACGTGGGGTCGAAGTCGCCGGTGCCGTGGGTGAGAACGAGGTAGCTGCCGGACGGAAGCACGTCGACGAAGCGACGGAGAATGCCGTGCGGGTCGTCGGAGTCGGGGATGAAGTGGAAGATCGCGATCACGGACAGGGCGATCGGCTGGGTGAAATCGAGGGTGTCGCGCAGTTCCGGGGCGGCCAGAATGCGCTCCGGGTCGCGCAGATCCGCGTCGAGGTAGGCGGTGCGGCCCTCGGGGGTGCTGGCGAGTAGGGCTCGGGCGTGAGTGAGGACGATCGGGTCGTTGTCGGCGTAGACGATCCGGGCGTCCGGGGCGATGCCCTGGGCGACCTCGTGCAGGTTCGGGCTGGTAGGGATGCCGGTGCCGATGTCAAGAAACTGGCGGATCCCGACCTCGCTGGTGAGGTAGCGGATGGCCCGCGTCATGAACGCCCGGTTTTGCCTGGCGGCGGTCCGCGCATTCGGGGACGTGGCCAGCACCTGTTCGGCGACCTCCCGATCGGCGGGGAAGTGGTCCTTCCCACCGAGGTAGTAGTCGTACATCCGAGCGGAATGCGGCTGGTCGGTCCTGAGGTCGACCGGGCTGCGTTCCTCCGCGAGAGTCTTCCACCACTGCCCGCCCGCCCAGTCGCGCTCGCCCGAGTCCGTCACTACAGCCAGCCCCCTCGTATCCCGATGATTCCCCCCCAACTACCCTAGCCCGAACTTCTCAACAAATTTGATCTTGTGTGTCTGTTGGCTGGCCGGCGTTCCGCCTTCCAGGGGCTGACCTGGTCCTGTAGAGGTGCTCCGATCGATACGTTGGCCTCTGGTGGGCATGACCTAAAGATAGTCAGCCTCTACCCGAAGAAGATCAATGGCAGGATGTCGTCCTCCCCGGAGGGGGTGCCCTGGGGCAGTACGCGTCGCCCTGCCCGCCGGAGCGGGCCGAGGTAGTGGCGAGCGAGGCGATCGCCTTCCGGGGCGGCCGGGATGCGGCAGCGCGTCGTCACCGGGAACACCCTCGTACGTGTTCGTCGACGCCGCCGACGGGCACGGCCTGTCTGGTTAGCTTGAGGGCCGCACCGACGCCGCCGCCGCGCTGACTGTTTGCGCCGGGACGAGCGGGTTCCGGCCTGATGGCCGTCGCCAGCTTGCCTCGGCGCAAACAGATTCAACTCTCGCCATTTTCGTGGGATGTTGTCAGCGGCGCAGCGGCGGTGTGACGGGCTCGGGCTGAGGGGCCACGGCCGCCTGGGCTGCGTCCGCGAGCAGCCGGCGCTCTTCAGCGGTCGCCAACAATCCCCCGGGCGCGACAAAACGGGAAGCTACATAGTCCGCTTCGGTGGTGGGTATCGGCACCCGGGTGCGGACAGCCCGTATGCACACCCGTACCGCATCGGCGAGCACGACGAGCACCAGCAGGGCGAACACTATCGCCATGATGCCATCCAAGGTCGAGTTCTGGACGACTTTGTGCATGTCGCTGATGCTCTTCGCGGGCGCCAGAACCCTGCCTTCGTCGAGCGCGTCGGCATAGCGGTGCCGTTGGGCGAAGAAGCCGAGCTTGGGATCGTCCGAGAAAACCTTCTGCCAGGCCGCGGTGAAGGTGACGGCGACATCCCAGCCGAGCGGGACGCCGGGCACCCAGGCCCACCGCGCTCGCCCACTCTTGACGAACAGGGTGGTGACGACCGCCAATGCGATGGCGGCAAGCATCTGGTTGGCCATCCCGAACAGCGGGAACAGCTGGTTGATGCCGCCGAGCGGGTCGGTTGCCCCGGTCCAGAGGAAGTAGCCCCAGGTGCCGACCACCAGCGCGCTGCTCAGCCAGACCCCGGGCCACCAGCTCACCCGGCCGATTGGCTTCCACACGTTCCCGAGCATGTCCTGCAACATGAATCGGCCGACCCGGGTGCCGGCGTCGACAGTGGTCAGGATGAACAATGCCTCGAACATGATCGCGAAGTGGTACCAGAAGGCGGCGAGGCGACCGCCCCCGAATGCGCCTGAAAGGATGTTGGACATGCCGACAGCGAGCGTCGGTGCACCTCCGGTGCGGGCTACCAGCGTCGATTCGCCGACGGCCCGGGCCGCGGAGTCGAGGGCGTCCGGGGTGATGGTGAAACCGAGGTTGGTGACCGCGGACGCAGCCGACGCCGCGGTCTTGCCGACGACCCCACCGGGCGCATTCATGGCGTAGTAGAGGCCCGGGCTGAGCACCGCCGCCGCGATCAGCGCCATCAGTGCGACAAGGGACTCGGTCAGCATCGCCCCATAACCGATGAGCCGGACCTGGGACTCCTTCTGGATCATCTTCGGCGTGGTGCCGGAGGCGATGAGGGAGTGGAATCCGGACAGGGCACCGCAGGCGATGGTGATGAAGAGGAATGGGAACAGGCTGCCGGCGAACACCGGCCCGTTTCCCCTGGTCGCGAAAGTACTGATTGCGTCCGCCTGAAGTACCGGAAATTCGACGAGAACGCCGATGGCGAGCAGCCCGATGGTGCCGACCTTCATAAAGGTCGAGAGGTAGTCGCGGGGCGCGAGCAGGAGCCACACCGGCAGCACCGAGGCGACAAAGCCGTAGCCGACGAGGCAGGCGACCAGTGCCTTCGGGCTGAGTGTAAAGGCGGAGGCGAGGGCGGAGTCCTGGATCCAGCGGCCGCCGACAAGGGCCGCGAACAGTCCGGCGACACCGACGGCGGTGGCCTCAGCGACCCGGCCGGGTCGCAGCACCCGCAGGTAGATGCCCATGAACAGGGCGATCGGGATGGTCATTGCGATCGAGAAGGTGCCCCATGCAGAGGCGGCGAGCGCGTTCACCACGACAAGCGCCAGCACCGCCAGCAAAATGATCATTATGGCGAAGACAGCCACCAGTGCCGCCGTCCCGCCCACCGGGCCGATCTCGTCGCGCGCCATCTGGCCCAGGCTCTTGCCGTCCCGCCGCATGGAGAAGAACAACGTCACCATGTCCTGCACGGCACCGGCGAAAATAACACCGGCGATGATCCAGATCGTCCCGGGCAGATACCCCATCTGTACGGCGAGCACCGGGCCGACGAGCGGACCGGCCCCGGCGATGGCAGCGAAGTGGTGGCCAAACAGGACCCGCCGGTCGGTCGGCTGGTAGTCGACGCCGTTGTCGAGGCGTTCGGCCGGCGTCGCCCGGCTGTCATCCACCCGCAGCACCCGGTTTGCGATGAACCGGGCGTAGAAGCGGTAGGCGATGGCGAAGGATCCCAGGCCGGCGAGCAGGATCCACGCCGCAGAGATCGACTCGTGGCGGGACATCGCGAGCACAGCCCAGCTGATCGCGCCGGCCGCCGACACCGTGGTCCAGATGGCTATCGAACGGAGCCGGCCGGTCCTCCGGCCAGGGCCAGGCCCACGACCGCCGCCAGGCGGAAGGCCGGTTCCGGCAGTATCGAGACGGGTAGTCATACGAGGCGTCCTTTGGCGAGAGCGGCCCGGCCGAGCAGGTCAGCGAGCCCGACATCGGGCGGCAGGTCGGTGCTGAAGTGCCGGAAGCCGAGCCGCGAGCGGCAGTCGACTGTGACATCGCGGCCCAGGAGGAACGGATAGGCGAGTGGATGGGCTACGGCGCTGCCACCGGGATCCGCGTCCACCGGGCGGAAGCCCCGGTGCCGCGGCACGAGCGCCCGCGGCGCGGTGCGCAACCACAGTTGACCGGTGCAGGCGCAGCACAGCCCCAGCGGGGCCCAGTCAAAAACGACTACCTCGCCCTCGCGGAGCGCCGCGCGGGCCCGGTCGGTGAACCGGATCATCGCAGGCCTTCCGGCGCCGTCCCCCGGCTGTGCAGCCGCCAAGCGGCGGCGGTCAGCAGCGCGCTTAAGGGCACCCAGGCAAGCTGATACCAGTAAAAGAACGGCACCCCGGCCAGCCGTGGCTCATCCTGCGCATAAAGCGGGACCGCCAGCAGGGCTGCGAACGGTGTCCCGAGGCACGCGACCGCGGCGGTTCGCCGCCGACGTGCCGCCGCGCGGGCCGGACGACCGGCGGCCGGCCGGCCTGTTGCAGGCACGGGCCCTGCCGGGATGCCTGCCGCGGAGTTCGCCGGGGCACCCCGCTGGGTGTCCCGGCCCTGCTCATCGTGCCACATCCTGATCTCCCTGCATTTTGATCTTCCTGGTGGTAGGCCACCGACTGGCCCAGGTACCCAGGCCGGGTGGTCACGCAGGCCGCGATGGTGTCACCGGGAGAGTTGCTCGCCGCGCCTCCGCGGTTTACGACTCGGTGAGCTAGAGGTTTACGGCTTGTTTCGGGATGATGTCGTGTCAACCGCGCCGGCTCGGTGCGCAACTGGAATAAGGACCGGGCGGGACGACCGGGCGGGCTTCCCCCGGCAACCTCGCCGCGCCGCACGGGAAGCCGCGTGTAACGGAGGGTGTTCGGATGGCCGACGGGACGACCGTGGCGGGATTCACCGTCGTGATAGCAGGCACTTCGTTACTATCGGTAAGGACGCACGCGTTCTATCGGCGGGACGAGCTCCCCTCGCCGGAAGGGTGGGCGCTCGCAGGGCGCCCGTTCGGTGGCGTTCTGACCTGGTTCCTGCTCGGCGGTGCGATCTACACCGCATATACCTTCGCCGCGGTGCCCGGCCTCGTCTACGGGGTGGGCGCTCTCGGCTTCTTCGCGCTGCCCTATACGATCATCGTCTATCCGCTAGCCTTCGTGCTCCTCCCACGTCTGGCGGAGACGGCTCGGCGCCACGGCTACGTCACGGTGGGCGACTACGTGCGGGAACGCCACCAGTCACCGCTGCTCGCGCTCGCCGTGGCGCTGACCGGAATCGTGGCCACCACGCCGTACATCGCGCTGCAGTTGGTCGGCGTCCGCGCGGTGCTCGTTGCCGGCGGCCTCATCCCGCCTGGGCTGCCCGGCGACCTGGTGCTGGCCTCGGTGTTCGGGGTGCTCGCCGTCGCGACCTATCACAGCGGCATCCGCGCTCCGGCACTCGTCTCGGTCGCCAAAGGAATTCTGATCTTCCTGGCGGTCTTCGCCGTGGTCGGACTCGTCCTAGCCAGACTCGGCGGACCCGGCGAGATCTTTGCTGCGGCACGGCGGAACATGGCCGCGGACGGCTTGCCGGATCCGTCACTCACGCTGGAGCCGTCGACGTTCGCCGCGTTCGCGAGCCTCGTGCTCGGCTCGGCGATGGCCCTGCTGGTGTACCCACACGTGCTCACCGCCGCCTTCGCGGCGAAGAACCCCGACGTCCTGCGCCGCTCGGCGGTCACCCTGCCGGCCTGGACGGGCCTGCTCGGACTCTTCGGGCTGCTCGGCGTTGCCGCCTTGGCCGCGGGGGTACGCGCACCCCGCGGGCAGGCCGAGGCAGCTGTCCCTCTGCTCGTCCAGCAGCTGGCCCCGCCGGTTGCCACCGGCGTCGTCTTCGGCGCGCTCGTTGTCGCGGCGCTCGTCCCCGCGGCGGTGATGTCGGTGGCGGTCGCTATGCTCTTCGTCCGCAACGTATACGTCGAGTATTTTCACCCCACGGCCACCCCCAAGCATCAGGTCCGGGTGGCCCGCGGTGTCTCGCTGGTGACAAAGATCGGGGCATTCGCCTTCGTGCTCGGTCTGCACGACCAGGATGCCATCGATCTGCAGCTGCTGGGCGGGGTCTGGATACTCCAGACCTTCCCGGCGGTCGGGATCGGCCTGTTCTCCACCTGGCTGCATCGCGGTGCGCTGCTCGCCGGATGGGCGGTAGGAATGGCGGCGGGAACCTGCCTGGTAACCTCCGGCGCATTCTCCGCGGTGGTGAACCTGCACCTGTTCGGGGCGTCCGTGCCGCTGTACACGGCGCTCCTCGCGCTCGGGCTGAATCTGGCGGTCGCCACCGCGCTCACCCCGGTCCTTCACCGCGTCGGCGTGGCCCGAAGCAGCCGGATATCCCAGGTGGACCGACTCCCCCGGCCGGACGCGCCGGGACGGCGGTGAGCGGCGGTGCAGGGCATCCTCAAAGATCCAGCAGCCGTCACTGCCGGCGACGCCGCCACCCTGCTGCCGGCCGGGGAGATCCAGGTGAATCTTCGCGATCTTGATCGGGAGACCGCCCTCACGCGACTCTTCAATACCCACTACGTCTCATTGGTACGACTGGCCGCCCTCCTCGGCGCGGACGACCCGGAGGATATCGCCGCGCAGGCGTTCTACGAGCTTTACCGGCGCTGGCGAAAACTGCGGGACTCGACCGCCACCCTGCCGTATCTACGTAGCATAGTCTGCAATCTCACCCGAATGCGACTACGCCATCTCCAGGTCGTCCGAAAACATCTGGAATGGCCATCAGGCCAGGTAGAATCGGCGGAGACGCAAGCGCTGCTGCGACACGAACAGCGAGCTGTAGTCGTCGCGTTACAGCGGCTTTCGCCGCGCCAGCGGGAGGCCCTGGTACTGCGGCACTGGCTCGGCCTGAAGGAAGCCGAGATAGCCGCGGTCATGGGGATTTCCTGCGGCGCAGTGAAAGCCCATGCGGCCCGGGGAATGGCGGCGCTGTCCCGCGCGATGGAGTCCCAGACATGACGTATCACACCGGGCCGCTCAACGACACCGAACGACGGCTGCGCGACGCCCTGGACGCTCTCGCCGACGGCGTGCCCGTGTCGCCCGACGCCTACCGGCGGGCGCGGGCCACCTGGCGCCGCCGCGAGCGCCGCAGGCGGCTCATCCTCGCCGTCGTCATCGCGGTGGTCTTCACCTTCGCGAACCTGGTCGGCCTGTGGGCGCTCAACCACTGACCGGTGTGGACTTCGCCCGACCGCAGGCTGTGACACACCCGCGTCGCTCCACCTTGTGAATCCTCGCAAGCACGCTTACGCCACACCTCTCCCCTTGACGTGCGCTACTGTGGTGCTCACGGTGTTAAGTGAACAACAGCTAGCCCAGGGAGTGATGATGAGCAGTCGGGTGATGGTGGCGGGCGTCGGCATGGTGCCGTTCGCGACGCCGAGCAGGAGCGACAGCTACGACGTGCTGGCCGAGGGGGCGGTCAGGGCGGCGTTGGCCGATGCTGGGATCGACCTGGCTGCGGTCCAGCAGGCGTACGCCGGCTATGTGTACGGCGACTCGACGAGCGGGCAGAAGGCGCTGTACCGGGTGGGGATGACCGGGGCGCCGGCGGTGAACGTGAACAACAACTGCTCGAGTGGGTCGTCGGCGCTGTTCCTGGCGCGGCAGGCGGTGGCTTCCGGGGCGGCGGACTGCGTGCTGGCGTTCGGGTTCGAGCAGATGCGGCGCGGCGCACTGACGATGCAGTGGGACGACCGGCCCAACGCCTTCGGGCGGTTCGACGAAGTGGTCACCAAGGTGCAGGGCGAGGTCGAGGGGGTGCCGTTCGCACCGCGGTACTTCGCCGGTGCGGGCGCGGCCTACTGTGAGAAGTACGGGATGGACCCGGCGGTATTCGCGCGGATCTCGGTGAAGTCGCGCCGGCACGCGGCCAACAACCCGTATGCGGTGTTCACTGATCCGGTGACCGTGGCGGAGGTTCTTGCCTCGCCGCGGATCCTCGGTTGGCTGACCCGGTTGCAGTGCTGCCCGCCCACCTGTGGCGCGGCCGCCGCGGTGGTCGTTTCCGAGGATTTCGCGCGCGCCCACGGGCTGCGCGCCGATGTGGCGATCATCGCGCAGGCGATGACCACGGATACCCCGTCCTCGTTCGACGGGGACCTGATGCGCCTGGTCGGTTACGACATGACCGCGGCCGCCGCGCGGCAGGTGTACGAGGTGGCCGGGGTGGACCCGCTCGACGTGCGCGTGGTGGAGCTGCACGACTGCTTCACCAGCAACGAGCTGATGTCCTACGAGGCGCTGGGGCTGACCCCGGAGGGCACGGCGGAGAAGTTCATCGTCGACGGCGACAACACCTACGGCGGCCGGGTGGTGACCAATCCGTCGGGTGGGCTGCTGTCCAAGGGGCACCCGCTGGGCGCGACCGGGTTGGCGCAGTGTGCGGAGCTGGTGTGGCAGTTGCGCGGTGAGGCCGACAAGCGCCAGGTCGAGGACGTGACCGTGGCGCTGCAGCATAACATCGGCCTCGGCGGCGCCGCCGTGGTCGCCCTCTACGAGAAGGTAGGCTGATCCGCACCTCGGAGACCGAGGGGGTCGTACCGAGGGGGTTGTCCTGCCGGACCGCACGCTTGCGCCGCCGCGCGGCACCCGCCCGCGTAACCGGCGAGCGCTGATCCTCGGCGCCGCCTCGGACCTGTTCGCCCGCCGCGGCTACGACCAGATCGGCATGACCGATCTCGCCGAGGCCGTGGGGGTCGGTCCGTCCGCGCTGTACCGGCACTTCTCCGGTAAACAGGACCTGCTCCGCGAGGTCATCTCCGCAGGCCTGGCCCCGCTGCGGCGCCTGCTCGATGATCTCGACCTCGCGGACCGTGCCGGCCGCACCGACCGCGCCACGGCGTCGGCCCGGCTCGCCGCCCGCTGCCTCGATGAACGCCACATCGGCGTGCTCTGGCAGCGCGAAGCCCGCCATCTGACCCCTGACGACCATGCTCTGCTGCGCGCCGAGGTCCGCGAGATCGGACGCCGCCTCACCGACCGGGTGCGCGCCGCCCGCCCCGAGCTCGACCCCCCCACCGCGGACCTGCTCACCTGGGCGATGCTGGCCGTGCTGATGAGCCCGTCCTTCCACCACCTGGACCTGCCCCGGCCCGCCTACGACGACCTGCTCGCCGAGCTCACCGACCTCGTGCTGGACACCCCGCTGCCCGGCACCCGCACCGCATCGCCGCCGCGACCAGCCGGACCGCCACCACCGGCCGGACCACCACCGGCCGGACTGCCACTGCGGCCGGCCTCCCGCCGCGAGGCGCTGCTCACCCAGGCGGTGCGGATGTTCGCCACCCACGGCTACGCCGGCGTCGGCATCGAGGACATCGGCAACGCCGTCGGCATCACCGGCCCCAGCGTCTACCACCACTTCCCGAGCAAGCTGGACATGCTGCGCACCGCGTTCCAGCGCAGCACGGCCGCCCTGTTGATGGACGTCAGCGCGATCTATCGGGCTTCGAACGACGCCGCCGACGCCCTGCGCCGGCTGCTCGGCTCCTACCTCCGGTTCACCCAGGCCCACCACGACCTGATCGGGCTACTGATCACCGAGGTCGAGCACCTGCCGGAGGACGAACGCCACGCCGCCCGCCGGGCCCAGCACGACTACCTCACCGAATGGGTTCACCTGCTCCGGCTCGTGCACCCCGAGCTCGACCCCACCGCCGCCCGGATCCGGGTGCACGCCGCGGTCTCCGTCGCCAACGACACGGCCCGCACCCCGCACCTGCGACACAACCCGGGCCTGCCGACCGCGGTCGAGTCGATCTGCGGCCGGCTGCTCGGGCTCTGACCTGGCGCTTCCCCGGACCGGACCGCGCGCGACCGCGCCGGTGGCCACCGGTGGCGCCGGTGGGTTCGATCAGGCCGAACGAGGCGCGTCCGCGGACGGGTGCCGCACCGCCCGCGCCAAGCCCGAGTCCGCGACCAGCCGGGTAACGGTCAGCGTGACGGTGTAGGTGGCGGTGGCGAGGGCAAGGATGGCGAAGCTCGGGGGGATCCGCGGGGCGAGGTAGCTGGTGGTCAGTCCGGCCCAGGTCACCGCGACCGCGACCGCGGTGGAGATCACCATTCCATGGTAAGGGCGAGCGGTGAGCCGGTGGGCGGTGCCGGCGGGTGCGGCGAACAGGCCGAGGAGCAGCAGGGCACCGACGGCCTGGGTGGCCTCGGCGGCGGTCGCCCCGACGAGGCCGAGGAAACCGACCCCGAGGAGGCGGACGGGGACACCTCGGGCGGCCGCGACCGCGCCGTCCAGGCTGGCGAACAGCAGGGGGCGCCCGATCGCGATGGTGGCGAGGCAGAGGAGGACGGCGAGTATGGCAGCCTCCCAGGCGTGGGAGGCGTCCAGGCCGAAGATCGAGCCGAACAGAACGGTGACGCCGGCGGTGCCGTTGCCGGTGTTGCGGTGGGTGGTGTAAAGGGTGAGGAAGAGCACCCCGAGGCCGAGGACCCAGGCGAACACGCTGCCGATGACGACGTCGTCGGCGTGGCCGCGGGGGCCGAGAGCGCCGAGGGCGCACCCGACGGTGACGGTGGCGGCGAACAGGCCGACGCGGGCATCGATCCCGGTGGCCAGGGCGGCGAGTGCGCCGGTGAACGCCACATGGGACAACGCGTCGGCGGTGAAGACCTGGGCGCGCAGGACGAGGAAGTAGCCGACGAGTCCGGCCGCCATAGCAATCCCCGTTCCGGCGATGAACGCATGCTGCATGAACGGGTGCTCGAACATCGCGGTCAGTCCGGTGTCCGCCGTGGCTGCGGTCATGCTGCTGCTCCGGTCGTCCGGGGGACGCGGGCGGCCCGGCCGAGCAGGTCGCGCGCGCCGACGGCGAGACGGGCGAGGAGGTACAGGCCGAAGGAGAAACTGGTGATGAAAAAGCCGAACGGATAGGGCGAGTAGTAGGCCACGGTCAGCCCGGCCCAGGTGACCAGCAGGCCTAGCAGCACGGTGAGCGTGAGACTGAGGGCCGGTCGGGTGGTGAGGACCTGCGCGGTCGCGGCCGGGATGACCAGCAGGGTGAAGACGAGGAGGGTTCCGGTGATCTGGCTGACCTCCGCGGCGGTGCTCCCGAGCAGGATCAGGAAAACCACCGACAGACCCCGCACCGGCACTCCGGCGGCGGCGGCCACAGCTGGATCGAGCGAGGCGAACAGCAGCGGCCGCCCGATGAGCGCCAGCACTGCCAGGACCGCCACGGCGACGGCGGTCAGCGTGAGGACCATGTCGTCGGTGATTCCCAGGAAGCTGCCGAACAGCAGCGTGTTGACCCCGCCGAAGAATCCCTTGTACAGGCTGACGAACAGGAATCCGCAGGCCAGCGCGAACGCCTGGACGGTACCGATGATGGCCGACTCCGCGGCCCGCCCGGCTGCCCCACCCACCCCGGGGACAGCCGCGATGATCAGCGCCGCGGTGAGGCAGAAGGCGAAGTAGCCGTAGGTCGCGCCCAGGCCGAGCCAGATCGCCCCAGCCGCGCCCGGGAAACCGGCCACGGCGAGGGTGTGGCCGGCGAAGGCCTGGCGGCGTAGGACCATGAACCATCCAGTTGCCCCGGCGGTCAGCGCGACGATGGTTCCGGCCCGGAACGCGTTCACCATGAACGGGTAGGCGAACATCTGCCGGACGTCGCGGACCAGGTTCCACGACAGGCCCGCGTCGGTCGCGACCACCGCCGCAGTGATCACAGGTGGCCGGTCCCGTTATGACGGTCGGTGTGTACAGCGGGCGTCTCGGGCTGGCCGACGACGACGAGGCGCCCGTCGGAGGTGGTCAGCACCTCGATGGGGGCCTGGTAGAGCCGGCTTAACGTCGCACTGGTGATGACCTCGGCGGGAGAGCCCGAGACCGCACCGCCGGCGGCGAGGTAGATGACCCGGTCGAGGCTGGGCAGGATCGGGTTGACGTCGTGGGCGACCATCAGCACGGTCACCCCCGCCGTCTGGCAGATAGTGCGGATGAGGGCCGCGACCGCGGCGGCGTTGGGCGGGTCCAGGCTGTCCAACGGTTCGTCGAGGAGCAACAGCCGGGGCCGGCGGGCGAGCGCCTGGGCGATCAGAAGCCGCTGCTGCTCCCCACCGGACAGCCGGCCGATCGGCTGGTGGGCGTAGCCGGTGGCGCCGACCTGCTCGACGAGTTCGGCGACGCGCCGCCGCGCTGTCCGGGCGCGATCTCCGCCGGGCAGCGGCAGACCCCACCGGTGGCCGTCGAGACCGAGGCGGACGATGTCAAGCCCCCGGATCCGTACCGACGGGTCGAAGCTCCGTCGCTGCGGCAGATAGCCGACCTCGGCGCGGGCCCGCCCGGGATGCTGGCCCAGCACCACCACCCGCCCCGCGGCCAGCGGCAGCAGGCCAAGGGCCGCCTTGAGCAGGGTGGACTTACCGACGCCGTTGGGACCGAGGATCGCGACGAACTCCCCCGCGCCGGCCTCGACGTTCACCCCGCTCCATACCATCCGCCTGCCGAGACGAACCGCCGCACCCTCGAACATCACCGCCGACGCAGTCGATGCAGCCGAGGCGGCCGGCCGGTCGGTGCCGGCCGGCGCCACCGCCTCGTCAACCTCGGCGCTCGAGCCGCCGGATCGAGGGTACGCCACCGCCGCCATCCTCGTTACCTTCCGCTTACGTGCCGGTTGCCACTTACTTGCCGGTTGCCTGCGCCAGCGACCCGCGCAGGGCTTCCAACTGGGCGACCTGCCACTCCTGGAACGATGCTCCGGCCGGGACGAGCGTCTCGGTGATGGTGGTCACCGGGATATGGGCCGCCTTCGCCTCCTCAACCTGCCGTTGCACGTCCGGGGTGGCGTTCTGGCTGTTGTAGACGTAGACTTTGATCTCCCCGGTCTTGATCTGACTGTCGATGGT
>NZ_CDXDOR010000049.1:25705-33300 GCF_978021225.1 Frankia sp. CeTa3Moorea
GCGGCAGTCGGATCGGTGCCCTCCGAGATCGCGCGCAGGAAGGCCGGCGGGGTCAGCAGGTTCAGCCCGAGCGCCGGGGACAGCATCTCGAAGATGCTCTCCGAGGCCCCGACCGGCGTCCCGGCGTACTTCTTCTTGATCGTTGCGATGAGATCGGTGTACGGCTTGAGGGTCGTGGCGGTGAAGGATGCCCGCTGCTGATCGAAGTAGCCCGCGCCAGCGGGGTCGATCTTCTTGTAGTCGGCGGTGACCTGGTCGATCACCTTCGCGACGTCATCCGGGTTGTACCAGCGATGCGGGTTGTCGCCGTCCTTCGCGCCGACCAGGTCGCCGACGGTCAGCGTCACCCGCCCGGCCGCCGGGTTGGCCGCCGCCAGCTTGCCCGCCCACGGGTCGTAGCCGACGCCGTTGTCGATGAACAGCCGCGCACCGGCGATCGCCCGGCCGTCGGCGGGGGTCGGCTCATAGTCGTGCGGGTCGGCGTCGGGATTGTCGATGATGCTGGTGACCGCCACCCGATCGCCCCCCAGCTGGGCGGCGATGCTGCCCCAGAAGTTCTCGGCCGCCACCACAGCGATCTTCCCGCTGCCGGTGGCGCCGGTCCCGGTGTCCTCCGACGAGGACGTCCCACACGCGGCCACGACCATCGCCACGCCGGCGGCCACTACCCCCAGGCCGCGCGGCATCCGCCCGGGCCGCACCCGCCAGCGCCGCACCGTGACCAGCCGTGCACCATCCACCACGATCTCCCTGCTTGTCACCCGACCGGACCTGCTAGCAGTACCGGGATTCATTTTCGCAAAGGTAGCGGCTAATGGAAACCGTTACAAGTTCGAGTTCAAGCGGTCGGCAATGACGCGGGGCGGGCCGCCCATCCGCCCATCCGCCTGCATGATCGACCAGGTGCTTTGCCGGGTCGGACGCCCTGCGCCGTCCATCGGGGGCGCGCACCGGGCGTGCACCGGGTGTACGGAGGCGGGACGCGCCGCATCGCACGGCAGATCCGGCGGGGTGTCGGGGTGCGCCGCCGCGGCGCAATCGATCTGCACACGGAGTATCACTGTCGATATTGACAACGGTTGTTGTATCCAAGACAGTGGTGATCGTTGTCGCTGCCACCAGCCCAGGAGGTATCCATGTCCCTGACGGTGTCGCCCGACCTGTTGGAGCAGGCCGAACAAGGTCACGTCGACGAGGCCGACTTCCTCGCCTGTATCCGCACTTCCCTGCCCTACGCCTACGGACTGGTCGAGCGGCTCGCCGGCGAGCTGCCCACCGCAGCCCGCGACTTCGCCGACAACCAGACCCCGCCCGCGGACGACGCCGAGCAGGGCCAGCTGTTGCGGGCGATGGCCAGCACCTCGATACGCGCGGCCCTGGAACGGCACTTCGGCGTGGCGCTAGCCTTCCAGAACTGCCATCGGCTGGCCGCTTTCCGCCCCCAGGCCACGGGCGGCGAGCAGTACCGCCGCTTCATCTCCCCGGAGAGCCAGGTCCTCAACCAGCAACCGGAATTCGTCAACTGCTAGCCTGGGCTCCCGGGATATTTTGATCTCGATGGCCCGGCGGGCCGGTGTTGTCCATTTTGTACCTGATTTGTCCTGGACGTTCATCCACCGGCCCGCCTGGCCCCTGATCAGAATCGGGTACCACCCGCAATATGGCGTCGATCGTGGGGAGCGTCGAGGCAGACGGACCTCCTACCTCGCGTTCATCGACGCCACGAACACCAAAGCGTCGATCGCGCAACGGGACAGGGCGCTGTGGCGTGTTACCGCTACCGCGTTGGGATGCTCAGGATGACGTCGCGGCCCACGCTGCTCACGGTCGGATGCGCGGGCGGTGCTGGCCTGTGCCCACACAGCCCGAGGTAGTAGGTCACCACACCCTCGAAGTCGCCGCCCCGCTTCACGTGGACGACATTCGTTGTCCGGCCGAGAGGGAAGAGGTTCCTCGGAGCGGTGGGTTGACCTTCGAGGTTGTGTGCGGCGGCGTTGTGGAAGGTGACCTTCACGAAGGATCGTCCCAGCACAAAGACCCGATTACCGGATCCGTCCTGGATCAGCCCCGATCTCGGCACGTACTCGGCTCTGACATCTTTCGGCGCCGACGGCCGGAAGGTGAAGGTGACGATGTCCACCCGGGCGCTGGCCGCGTGGGCGAAGCGGATGTGCATGAGCACAGGTGTGACCGGTGGAGCCGCCGCCCGAGAAACCCCCACCTCGCTGAAGACCAAGCTGAGGGTGAGGAGCAGGACGGCGCTCGTGACTGTGGCGATCCTTCTCATTTCTGGTTCCTTCTTCTTCGCTGCCTGAGGGGCGCCGAAAGGCGTCCAACCTGATGCGTGTAGCCGAGCGTCTTGTGGTGGTGCCCGGGCCGGGCCAGGCACCGCACGCAGAGCGTGTGCGCCGCTCGCCCGGACCGTTTCCGGGTAGCTGGCGCACGGCAATCGGTATGAGTCAGGGCCCTGCCACGGAGGGAGACACAGATCACCGTTATGAGCCTCGGTGAAGGCGTTGGTCCTTACTCCGTGCATGAGGCCACCCCCTCGGGGGTTCCGCTCGCGGCCTACAGGTTCCGCCCTGCCCTGAGGGGCGTCAACTCGGCGAACCGGAGGAATCCGGGCCGGTGGCTGGTGGCTGGTGGCCTAGGCTGGAACCGTGCACGACGGCACAGTGACGCTGTTCCTCTGCGGCGATGTGATGCTAGGCCGCGGCGTCGACCAGATTCTGCCGCATCCAGGCGACCCGAGACTTTCCGAGGGATATATCCGGGATGCCCGCGCCTATGTCGAGCTGGCTGAAGCAGCGAACGGCCCGATTCCTCGCCCGGTCGACTTCGCCTGGCCCTGGGGTGACGCACTGCCCGTGCTGGATGAGGTCCAGCCCGATGTTCGGGTAGTGAACCTGGAAAACAGCATCACCCGGTGCGGTGACTTCGCCGCCGGAAAGGCGGTTCATTATCGGATGAGTCCGGACAACCTTCCCTGCCTGGCCACCGCCCGGCCCGATGTGTGCGTGCTGGCGAACAACCACCTGCTGGATTCCGGCCACCGAGGGCTCGTCGAGACCCTCGACGCGTTGTTCGCGGCCGGGCTGAGAGCGGTGGGAGCCGGGCGCAACGCGGACGAGGCGTGCAAACCGGCCATGGTCCCGCTCGGCGGGGGCCGGCGGGTCCTGGTCTTCTCGTTCGGCCTGCCCTCCAGCGGTATTCCACGGGCGTGGGCCGCGGCCCCGGGCCGGGCCGGCCTAGACGTCGTCCCCGAACTGTCGGACGCCACCGCCGAGGAGGTGACCACCCGCGCCCGGCGGGCGAAGCGCCCCGGTGACCTCGTCGTCGCCTCCATCCACTGGGGATCCAACTGGGGCTATGACGTAGACGACGACCAGATCCGCTTCGCCCACCGGCTCATCGACGGCGGTGTCGACGTCGTGCACGGGCACTCGTCGCACCATCCGCGTCCCGTCGAGGTGTACCGGGACCGGCTTGTCCTGTACGGCTGTGGCGACTTCATCAACGACTACGAGGGCATTACCGGCTACGAAACGTACCGGGACGACCTACGGCTGGCGTACTTCGTCTTCGCCGAGATCTCCACCGACCCGCCCGGCGCGACGCTGACCGGCCTGCGGATGGTGCCCCTGCGGGCACGGCGGATGCGGTTGTGGCGCGCCGCACCCGAAGACGCGGGGTGGCTACGGGGAGTTCTCACCAGGATCAGCCGCGACTTCGGGACACAGTTCGACCTCAACGCACCCGGCGTGCTGTCGCTGCGCCAGCCAGGAGCGAACCCTCGATGGTGTGCTCCAGCGCTTCGGCAGCCTCGGCCAGCGACGAAGGCCGGAAGATCAGGACCGGTCCGTCAGACACGCTCACGCCGGCGTGGGGGCACCAGCCGGCTGAGCACGTCGAGTTCCGCCAGCCACAGCTGCCCCAGCCAGGCGTGGTTCGGCACGCTGGCACTGGCCACGAACGTGACACCGACCCGCTCGTCGATGCCCAGCATGGCGACGGCCAGATGCTGACGTCCGACGAGTAGTTGGCCCGTGCCGACCAGCCCGGTCACCGCACGTCCCGCGACAGCCAGCGGCCCGCGCATCGTTCGGGCGTTGCTCGCCACCAGGGCCATCTTCCGGGTCTGGGCCGGGTAAGCGGCGGCGCCCGCGAGCATGCGGGGCGAGGCGATCGTCGCCATGGTGGAGAAGTGGTGACGTTCCACCACCCCCAGCCCGCCCTTCTTCATGCGACGGGTCTCCGCGGCGATCCACGCCAACCGCCGGCCGGGGTCCGGCTCCCCGCAGGGAAGCGGGACACGCACGCCCGAGGAATAGTTCGACAGCACGTTCCGTTCGGCGGCGGTCCGGAAACTGATGGGCATCAGCGCATGGAGGGGCTGCCGGTCCCGGCGCCATTCGGGAAGGGACCACGTCCGCAGCGCCCCGGCGAGCGCGGCGAGATAGACGTCGTTGACCGTGACATCGTGGTGGCGGGCCACGGCGCGCAGCGTGCCCAGATCGGTGGTGACCCAGGAATGTCGCGCCGGCCCGGCCGGCGGTCCGCCCCAGGCGTCGAGGGCACGGGTGGGAGCCAGGCAACGCAGCCCCCGGCCGACGAAACCCGCGTAGTCCGAGGGCCGCGGCCGGCGGATCGCGGGGGGCAGACCGAGGTCGAGTTCGCCCTCCCCCCCGAAGAGCAGGTGCAGCGCCTGGTAGAGCGCGAAGCCGTCCTGCTGGATGTGGCTGGTCCGGTACACCAGCACCGTCCCGGACGACCCCGGGGCGCGCAGCAGGTAGAGCATCCACGGCGGCCGGCTGATGTCGATCGGCTGGGCGGCAATGCGGTCGACGGCGGCACGCAGCCGCGCATCGCCGACACCACCGACGCCCCGGTCGGCACCGCTGGCACCGGCGGCGGACGGCAGGTCCAGGGCGACGACGTGATCGTCGACGTTCAGGCCCGGACCGGAGACCCAGAGGGTCTCGTTCGCCGTCGGGCGGCGACCGGAGCACCGGACCGCGACAGTCTCGAGACGGTCGGTAAGCATCCGTGCCCGGGGGCCGCGCAGCCGCTCGGCGACGTGCGCCCGCAGGTCCGCCAGCTCCAGCGGGGGGCCATCAATGAACAGCAGCGCACCGACGTCCTGGAACTCCCCGGGATTGAGCCGGGTGAAGGCGAGGTAGGCCCGGTCACCCGAGGTCAGTGGACGGGCGTACGCCCGCTCGGAACCGGCCTTCGTGACCACGTCGAGCAGGGCCATCAGACGCTCCCCCGCCCCGTCCGGGGGCGCGGGGCGCGGGCCCGGGAATCGGGCTGGGCAACTTCACCAGATTGACACGTCAACACGCCAAAGACACATGGGCCCATGTACCTATTACTCCTGATTCCGAGCAGGCCGCCGGGGGTCTGTGTCGCACGTCTCCGCGGAATATCCCCGAATGGGGAAAAGAGCACCGTACGGCACCATCATCTGGCGACAATCGGATATGGCGTCGCCAGCGCAAGATAATGACACGTTTATGACATCACCACGAAAGGGCTATGGCACCGCTTCATCAGACGCACCGCACAATGGCCGCTGGATCGTGTTCGCACGCATCCCAGTCCTCACGCATCCCAGTCCTCGCCACGGCCGTCCAGGCAGCGGGCGAGCCAGTCGGCGGCCCTGACGAACTCGTGGTCCGTCATGCTCGGGGGTACGGACGGGGCGACCTCGTCGGCGCGGGGGTAGGACCCCAAGAAGCGGATCTTCCGGCAGATCCGGTGCAGCCCCATCAGGGCCTCGCTCACCCGGCGGTCGCTGACGTGTCCTTCCGCGTCGATCGAGAAGCAGTACCGGCCCAGGCCCTCGCCGGTCGGCCGGGACTCGATCCGCATCAGGTTGGCCCCGCGAACGGCCCATTCCTGCAGGAGTTCCAGCAGCGCGCCCGGCTCGTCCGCGGCCGGCCACACCACGATGGACGTCTTGTCCGCGTTGGTCGGCGCGGTGGCGCGGCCTGGACGGCCGAGCAGGACGAAACGGGTGGTGGCGTCGGGGACGTCGTGGATGTCGGTCACGAGGGCCTCCAGCCGGTAGCGCCGCGCGGTGAACTCCCCGGCGAAGGCGCAGTCGAAGCGCCCCTCCCGCACCAGCCGGGCCCCCTCGGCGTTGGACGCGGCCGATTCCCACTCCGCGTACGGCAGGTGAGCCGCGAGCCAGCGGCGTACCTGGGCCCGGGCGACCGGGTGGCCGGTGACGGTCTTGACGTCCTCCAGCGTGGTGCCCGGCCGCACGAGCAGCGCGAAGCTGATCGGTAGCAGCACCTCACGGCAGATCATCAGCGGCTTGCCGGTCGCGAGCTCGTCCAACGTGGCGGTCACTGCCCCCTCGACGGAGTTCTCGATCGGTACCAGCGCGCCGGACGCGTCCCCGTTGCGGACCGCGTCCAACGCCTCCGCCACGGAGAGAGAGGGGAACAGCTCATGCGTCTCCGTAGCCGGCAGCGTCCGCAGCGCGGCCTCGGTGAAGGTCCCCTCAGGGCCGAGATAGGTGTAGCGGGGGGAGTAAGCAGGCAAGACAGACCTCCTAGGACCGGGGCGGGCAGCGGTCATCGCCTGCTGGTAAGGCGGTGGTCAGAGGTGCAGTGGTCAGAGGTGGCGCAGCAGCACCATGGGGTCTTCGACCGCGTCGGCGACAAAGCGCAGGAAGGACCCGGCGGTGGCGCCGTCGCAGACCCGGTGGTCAAAGGTGAACGAGAGCTGCACGACCCTGCGGACCGCCAGTTCGCCGTCCACCGCCCAGGGCCTGGGGACGATCCGGCCGATGCCGATCATCGCGGCCTCGGGGTGGTGGATGATGGGCGTGGAGCCGTCGACACCGAAGACGCCGTAGTTGTTGAGCGTGAACGTGCCGCCGGTCAGCTCGGCGGGAGTGAGCGTGCCCGCGCGGGCGGCGGCGGTCAACCGGGCGATCTCGGCGGCCAGTCGAGCGGTGGTCAGGCCCTGAGCGTGGTGCACCACGGGCACGACCAGGCCGCGCGGGGTCTGCGCGGCGAATCCCAGGTGGACGGCGGCGTGGTGGCGCACGCCGGTCGCGCGGCCGTCCGCGTCGGTGACGACGGCGGAGTTGAGCGCGGGAAAGCGGACCAGTGCGGCGACGCAGATGCGGGCCAGAATCGCCAGGAGACCGATTCTGGGCTCGGTGCCCCCCGTGTTGAGGGGGTCGTTGGGAGTGTCGTTGAGAGTGTCCTTGGCGGCGAGCAGTGCGGTGGCATCCGTGTCGACCCAGCAGGTGGCATCCGGCACCTCGCGCCTGCTGCGCACGAACGTCTCCGCCGCGCGCCGCGCCAGCGGGTCCAGCGGGACGACGGTCGAGTCGGTCTCCGCCGGGCGCGCCGGAGCGGAACGTAGGGCGACGGCGGTCTCCACGTCCCTGCGCAGAATCAGCCCCTCCGGGCCGGTGCCGACGAGTTTTCGGAGATCGACGGCGTTCTCGCGGGCGAGGCGGCGAACGAGGGGCGAGACGACCTTGACCACGGGCTGGACCACGGTCTGGGCGGAAGGCCCGAGTGGCGTCGCCGGTCCGGGTGCCGGTCCGGGTGCCGGGGTGGGTGCCGGGG